>NZ_WSNW01000030.1 GCF_009767585.1 Coprobacillus cateniformis | reverse complement strand
TTTGTATCGCTTATTACCTTTTTGAATTAAATATTTATCTTTGTATTTCACAACGTGAATAGGATTGTTTAAACCGTCCTCATAAATAGAACTTGCTAAACGTTCAATAAATTCTTGTGATGGTCTACTTGGGTTTAATTCAAACACTTGTAATTTTTCCAATGGTATTTTTACAATCTTTCTTGTTGTCACTTCATTTGTTTGAGTATCTTCAACAATTGCCAAATCACTTTCTTTATCAAATACTTCACTTTCTGTTTTCTTATGATCTTCATTTTCTTTCTCCTCAAATTGAATTTCATTTACACCTTGCTCAATTAAAAAATCTTTAAAGGCTCGGTCTTGTTGTTTTTCTGTTTGATACTCATTTGTATCTAATTTTAATGAATAACGTTTTCTTAATCTTTTACCGTTTTTATCAAAACCCTTTGAAATTCTTGTACTTAACGTTACTGTATCATTTTTTATTTTTCTTTCTATCTTACACATTTTTCTTTTTCCTCCATGTCATATAAGTATTTTAAAATAACCATT
>NZ_WSNW01000029.1 GCF_009767585.1 Coprobacillus cateniformis | reverse complement strand
TTGAAGTTTGAGGGTTATATCACGATTACTGATAATGTTCAAAATAAAGTCTATTATAGCGTTACATGTACATGTGTATCAACCAAAAGACGAGTGGCTATTGAAGTTGCTGGTAGTACAGATAATGAATACTTAATAAAGCAGTTAAGTGAAAAAAGTTCCTCATTAAATGAAATGTATGTAGATTTTGAAAACTGCATAGTAGGTCATTATATTAGAGGAGATGGTTATTTTCCAATGATTGTTCAAACATATCAAGCTGAGAGTTTAAAAATATTGTAATTAAAGTTTTAAGATGGTGGTTCATAAAAAAAAGAAAAGATATTGCCAAACAATATCTTTAATAATGAATTAGTGATTATTTTCAATTTCTTTTTTTAGCCAGTCAATAAGAATGATACCATCAAGAGAAGTTAATGAATTGATTATAGGGTCGTTGTTAAGTATAGCTTTATAAAGATATGATGGCAATTCTGTTTTATTAAAACCATTTAGCATATTTTTGATAGCTGTGATTTGCTTTTGAGTAATTAAATTCATATGATTACCTCCTTTAATTTGATTATAATATATTTAAAGAAAGCGAGAAATAAAAAGAATGTCAAAAGAAGAAAATATTAAAGATTTAGTTTTGATACAATTAAATGAAGATATGGCATGCATTAAAGAAAGAATAGAGGAATATATTCAGGGGTTTAATTCGTATACGTTTGAGGAGAAATTAATGTTTGGGCAAGGTATTATGACTTGTGTAGATAATGCAAGATATACATTATTTATTCTTGAAAGAGTAAATTTGTTTTCTAAGCAAGAAAAAGATAAATTAGCAAATATAATCAAAAAAGAACTGTTAGATTTAAATTCTATGATTTCAATTGTATTATAAATTTTAAGAAAGAGAGATGAAAAATGAAAGTAGAAATAAAATTTGAAACACCAGAAAGAATGTGTGTTGAACCAGTAAAAAATATGATTAATTTTATTGGTGAGAAAGTCGTTTATCATTTAGAGGGAACCAAATACAGTGCAACTCTTGTTGATAATGATAATAAAGTCATTGAATTAAGTGCTGTTGATATTGAAAAAGAAAACAAAGAACTACAGGAAAGTATATGTCAATGGACAACACAAGATATAGGTGATCGCTATATTGATCAATTGGCTTTTGAAATTTATAAAACAAAAGATAATTATTTTTATCAGTATCAAACCTTTACACTCGATGAAAAGATAAGATATGGGCAAGGCATTTTAGATGAAATAAAAAAAATGGAAACAGAGTTAAATGTTTTATATAATGCTGGTCTTATTTCAAATGAAAAACATAGTTATCATTTAGTTGAACTTACAAAAATGTATGATGATTATTATTCAAGGTTAATAAGATAAATATATGAGTCAAAAGCGTGGTACATCTACCACAGAAAGAGGTGTCTACAAGAATGTCAAAAGAAGAACTAGAAGAATGTGCTATGTCATGTATTGAAAATAATTTTAAGGTTTTGCATCTCATAAAAGAAGATTGTTTTGAAAATTATAGAGCGGGGACAGATGAGAAAAGAAAAATTTATTTAGATGAAATAAAAGACTGTTCTCATGCTGTTTACAATAATTTGTATATGCTTTTTGAGGGAGATGCTTTAAGCATTGAGAAAGAAAAAGAAATAGAAAAGCAAGTTCAAGATGAATTATTAGAAATTGCTAATTTTATTATTGAATATGACCGTGAAAAATTTTATGAAGAACTCAAAAATAGAAAGAGGTGAGAAGAAAATTTATGAAAAAAAAGATTGATTTATATTTAGAAAATTTATATCTTATTAAAGATATGTTTGAAGATGATCCTATAGCATTGCCTGCAATAGAAGAATTAATAGAGAAAGCTGAGCATTGTAAAAAAAGATCAAATATAGAATTAATATTGACAATAATAACTATTATACTTTTTATATCAAGTTTTATTTCTATATTTTATTATCCTCTTTCTTCTATACCTATGATAGTTCTTATTGTAGCTGTTATTCTCGCTAAGATTGACACGTCCCTATTTCCAACTCCAACAATTAAAAATAAAGATTTAAGAGAATATGTAAATCTTGCACTGAAAGAGAAAACAATATATATAACATATTATGATGTGATTCAAAAAGGAAGAACATTATTTTATATAAATGATTCTAATAAACTTGAATTAATCAGTGATGAAAAATTTGGTTTATATAATACTGATATGATATATGATAAGCTGTTAGATATAGGTGGACGTATATATTATAATGAATATAAGGAAATTGATTTTGAACATTCAGAAGTTAGAGATTTAAAGGTATTTGGTGGAGTCGATATTAAAGAAAATTAAATATATAATTCGACAAATGTTGACAAACCATAAATTGAAAATGATATATACTAGAATAAGAGGAAAAAGTATGAAGAAAGATAAACTAATTAATAAAATAATATATAGACTTTCATATTCTGGTCGACGAGAGAGAAATTTAAAAGAAACAAGTGATAACATTAGTAAATATATGAATATGTCTGATGATGAATTTATTATGGAATATACAGAAGTTTGTTCAAGATATGAGCATAAAAAGTTAATATTGACTGTTATTTCAATAGGTCTTATAATTTCAATGATATCCAATATATGGAAGTATTTTTATGAATTTTTAATGAAAATATTTACCTCCAAAAGTATTGCTGTAGTAGATGTGAAAAACCAAGCTATTGTTTTATCATTAATTATTATATTAATGATTTCTTTAGTTGTTTTATTTATTACATATAACATGGTAAAAACTATATATGTATTAAATAAGAAAAAAATATTATTAAATCAAGTAAAGGATATGCGAATGAGTAGTTAAAAATATCAAAATAAGAAAAAGTGGGAGAGTGGAGATTATGAAAAGAAAAATAGTTGTAAGTTTAATGATTTTAATGTTTCCAATGTTAGTTGGTTGTCAAAAGGAAACAATGACATTAAAGATTGATAGTGTAACAGTTGAGTATGGGAGTTCAATTTCTGTAAAGGCTGAAGATTATCTCAAGAATGA
>NZ_WSNW01000028.1 GCF_009767585.1 Coprobacillus cateniformis | reverse complement strand
TTAAATAAATCTTTCAGTTTTATTTTATATTAAAATAGACATAACTATAACCTTGCTATAAAATTTATGTGCTACCAAAATTCTAGGAGGTTATATATTATGTCCAATACTGATTATATCAATGTTATTCTTGAAATTCTACAAATTAATGTTTTTTCTCATCTTTTTGTCCCTGCACCTTTTATGGATTCTTCTTCCTGTATTAAAAAAATTCCTGATTCCAATGGTGTCATTACCTTATTCATTCATCTTCAGTCTCCTGTCGTTCCTCTTGTCTGTCCTCACTGTTCTTCCTTTAACCATCATATCTCTAAAGGTTTGAGATCTATCGAACTTAAACATTTCTCCTTTGGCTCTATCCCTGTCGTTCTTGTCGTTTCCTATCACCTTTATATCTGTAAAGACTGTTCTTCCTATTTCTCTGAAAATATTCCTTTCCAGTTCGACAACAGAAAAGCAACTGTCCCTAATGTTCAGTCTGCTCTTTTTGAAATGAAGGAAAATTATTCTATGGCTTCCATCTCCAGAATGCATGGTCTTGGTAAAAATACAATATATCGTATCTTTAATGAAAATATTCATATCCCTGACAGATTCTATCATCTCTCCTCTGTTATCTCCATTGATGAATTCAAGGCAACTTCCGATAAAGGAACTTATGCTTTCAATATCGTTGATCCTATCACTGGTAAAACTCTTGATATTATTGAAGATAGAAAAGCTTCTTTCCTTAGAAACTATTTCCTTAGATTTCCTTTCCATGAAAGAAAAAAAGTAAAATTCATTATTATGGATCTCTCTTCTTCTTTTTACTGTATTATGCATTCTCTTTTTCCTCATGCCCAGATCATATGTGACAGATTCCATTATATAAGACTTGCTGGTCAGAATTTCATACAGTCAAGACTTGATGCTTGTTCTTTCCTTCATGACAAGCCTTTAGCTAAATCCATTAAAAGAAATTTGAGATTATTCTATAAATATAAAAAAGATCTGGATAATGACAAAACATGGTATGATTTTCATCTCAAAAGATATTTTACCTGTGCTTCATATATTGACTATCTTTACACTCTCAGCGAAAGAAGAAACAAGGATAACTGTCATCATAATACTATGTTTGATTCTCTCATTATTATGGAAATGCTTGACAACTATGAAATCTATCAGAATCTCTTAAAACTTATTCATGAGAAACATGATGATTATAAAAATGAATTAAACAGATGGCTTGATTATATCTTTGATACTCAAAACAGTTATTATCTTATAACTGCAAAGAACTTCAGGAAGAAATGGTTTATTCCTCTTTTGTGTTCACTTTCCTATACAACTATTTATAAAAGAAGAACAGGCTCATATAAGACAAGTTTCAATAATGGCTTTATTGAGGGTATGAACAATAAAATCAAACTTATCAAAAGAAATGCATATGGTTTCAGATATTTCTACAATTTAAGAAAGCGCATATTTTTACATCTTGGTTATTCTTACTCTTTTACTTACAAAGATACGAAAAAAGGAATCCCTATTTTTCAATAGTTATTCCTTTATCCTCCACTCTTGACACAGAGCC
>NZ_WSNW01000027.1 GCF_009767585.1 Coprobacillus cateniformis | reverse complement strand
ACCCAATTTTTTATAAAATTTCAACTTCACAATGGTATGAACTTAAATCAAACTTGCTTTCATCTATAGCATACATTATTGATTGATAATCAATGCTATTACTTTATATACGGCATATTTTTTCATATTTTTATATCCTCCATCTTATTTATAACCGACACCTTTTTTTTAAGGTGTTTCGTCTTATTTCAAAGACTCGTCAGGGCTATTTAATGAATTGATTTGATAACTACCAAACAATCTAATAAATTGTCATTATCTAAATCACTCACGACAAATTCAACTACATTTCTTTCATCAACTCCAATTGCACCACCTTTAATAATTTCTTCTAAATCTTCATCATCGTTAACTAATTCTCCTAGATAATATTTGTTACCGATTTTTATCTCTTCTCTTTCTAATGTTTTGATATATTCTCTTGTTAATAGCATTTTATATGTTCCTTTCTTTTAATTGATTTATTAATAATTTAAGATCATCTGTATTTTTAACTCTCCAGCCGTCCTTGATAGATTGTTCTA
>NZ_WSNW01000026.1 GCF_009767585.1 Coprobacillus cateniformis | reverse complement strand
TTATCATTACATGGATCAAGAATATCCTTTTCTGCTAAGATATCATAAACAGCATTTGCTAAACCTATTTTTTCATAAATAAAATTCTTCTCTTTTTCATCATAGTTTGTTAAAACTTCACCCTCTTTATAGAGTTTGATTTTGCCTTTTACAGATACATTTTCCTTATACGCTCTAATGACTGGTGTTTTTCCATCTTCCGCCATTTGATACATATTGTCACTGCTTATCTTAAAAGGTATTGGTGATGAATCTAACACATATCCAAAAGGTGGCTCTATTTCTATAAGTTCATAATGACCTGCTGATAATTTTTCCTGTAATCTCACATATCCCTCACTGTTTGTTGTCCAGCTATTTACATAACGAGGAAATGGTAACCATTCCCAGTATCCGAAATATTCTCCAGTATCCGTATTTCTTATTTGAAATCTTGCACCTTCTAATTTGACTTGTTTTCCACTTTCTCTATCAAGTTTTACAGCCTCAAACAAACCTGTAAACAATTCATCTATAATTACGTTATTCGTCCAACTTTGATGAACTCTTGAATCTTCTGTAATAATTACAAAGAAATCCTCTGCATATGCATAATCAGGAGCCGGCTTGGTCTCTGAAATTCTATATTTTCCAAATGGCAATTCAATACTTTCATCTCTTCCATCTGCCTTAGTCACTAATTTATCATAAACAGGTGCTAACTGTTTTGCCTCTGCTAAAGTCTTTCCTTTAGAAATAAATGACTGAATATCCGATTCCAGCCAAACGGTAAACTCCACGTTTTCTAATGGTTTCGCATTTGTTGAAGTACCCGGTGTATGTCCTGCCTTAAATAAATCAAATGCCTGTTTCTTTACAACCTCCAAAACCTTTAGATTTTTAATAATGACCTCTTGATTTTGATTTGTATAGCTTAGATCAATATAATATTTTGTTGGGTCTAAAGTATAACCCTCGCTTGGTTCAATCTCCTGTATAAAATACTTACCATTATACAAATGTGAGAACCCAAACTCTCCGTTATTGTCTGTTTTAATGGTTGCTAATAATGTTCCAGCATTTGCTTTTACATTCTTAACTTGTAAATCTGTACCTTTAACAGACTTTAACTCATGAATAGAATCTTTAACTTGATTGTATTGTACAATGCCAGTTGTTCCATCATGATGAATAATAGGTTCGTCTGCATATAAACCATAAGTCGCTCCAGTTCTTGTTGCATCACCTTGAGCTCTATCTTTATTGAAATCAAAAACATTCTTATCTTTTGAACCAGTGTCCAGTTCTTTATCTTCCTTGATTGAATGAATTTCTGCACGCTGTACCTTATTTTTTACTGTTGTGCTCGCATCTGTTACCTGTACGTTTTGTCCAGCATACGTTAGATCAACATTATATTTTTTATTGGAACGCAAATATCCCGGCGGAGCTGTTATTTCAGCAACATAGTATTGACCTAAATAAAGATTATTTAAAACAGCTGTTCCATTGACTGCTGTTTTTGGAAAAGTTGCTACCAAATCATTCGTATTGAATAATTGACCTGTTATTCCATCGGGGTGTATGATAGGACTTCTTGCATACAGTCCACAAACCGCATTGTCTACAAGATTATTTGTTTCACTGTCTCTTTTTATCAAGGTTATAGAACCAACCTGACGCTTATTGCCAATGTTAAATTCAACAGTACCAGAACCAGTATGATTTTTCTCATATGTTCCAGTAGCAGGATTGAGCCAATAGTTTGTTTTGGTTGCTGTTTCTATAACTTTATAAGTGTGCTCTTGTCCACTTCCTGCCTCAGCTAATTCTTTCGCCTTTTCTAAAGCTTCTTTATCTGCTGCTGCTTGAGCATCTGCTTTAGATGTATAGCCTGTTACTTTCTCTTGATTTGGTATACTTAAATCATCATAATTACTAATATATTTTTTAGTTGATGTTGCTGTCTTTGTAAATTCTGTTGTAAAGGTATGTTCTGCAATCCCTGATGAATTTGTAACAGCGCTCCCACCTTTGATATCATCTTTATAGAAATCAAACGTCACTCCACCTAATTTATTTGATGTATCAACATCATTCTTATTAACTCTTACTTTAATTGATTCAGTCGTTTTGTAAGACTTTGTTGAAGTTACATTTCTTTCTAAATATTCAGGTAAATCGCCTGGTATTGAAGTTAATAATCTTTGATGGGAAGATATTCCTGAATCATACATATATAAAGTTCCTGATGTGTTATTAAAGGTCAATGCCTGTTCAGCCCAGCTCTCCATCTGTGAAGTTGGATACGGATTTAAACCATATACCCCCTCTAATGTTCTACCTAAGATTTTTCCATATGCAGAATAATTACTTGTTGAAACTCCCTCTGATAATGCCCAAAACATGCCTTGTGCAAACGCACTATTTTCGCCAGTCAATCCACCTCCCTGACTGCTCCAATAATTCCATACACGATTATACATAGAATTCGTTTTACTCGAAACTCTCGCAAATTTCACACCTGTCTGCAGTTTCTTTCCTTTATCAAGACAAAAGGCAGTTGAGCCATTCAATGTTAAACTATTGTAATACGCTGTTCCACCTAATGCTGTACCGCTCATATCCACAGTTAACCAACTTGATGAAACTCTAGAGGTTGCCTCCGGATATAATGTGACAGCTTTAACATCACTTATGCCACCAATTTGTATTAGAGATATTCCTATCAACAACGACAGTATAACAGAAGTTACCTTTTGAAATATATTTTTCTTAATCATATATTCTTCCTTTCTTTCTCATATTTATAAAGTTTTCCTTAAAGTAGCTTTATCCTACTTATCACATTTTATATACAAAAAAAGTATCATTTTCTTTGATACTTTTAACTAATTATTTAATTTTATTGAACAAGTGCAACCCAATAATCTCCATTAACTGCCACAATTAATTTTGTATTTTCAGGATCCATTAATATAGCTTTATGATTAGAAGATTTCATCCAACCTTTTAATACAGTATTCGAAGCTCCTCCATGCCCATGAGATAAACATTCCCCAACTGAATGGGCTGAAAAATAATTATTTAGTCCATTATGTGAAAAATTAGAAGTAATTTCCACAGCCCTCTTTTTAACAATATTTTCCCACTCGGAAGCATATTGTAATTGACTTCTACCTAATTTTAATCGTTCTTGATTTATCAAATTAAATGCTTCCATCGAAATTTTAGAAGTAGATTGCGTTGTTGTTCCTGTAGTGTTATTTGAATTTGGCTTTGAAGTGTTTGATGAATTTGGTTTCTTATTTGAATTTTGTGGATTAGAAGAATTATTTTTCTTTTCTGTAGTTGCTTGTTCTTTTTTCTTTTCTTCCTTGACAACAATTTCAATTTCTTTCTTTGTTTCATTATTGCTTTCATCTTTTGCAATAACAGTTGCCTTATATGTTCCAGCTTTCTTATAATTAACCTTTGAATCATCTAAAGTTACTGTTGTTTTCGATAAATCAGTTGCTTTCAATTCTTTTTGATCTAATTTTGAATTATACTCAATTGTATATTTGTCTTTGATTTCCAATTTTGGAGCAATTGTATCTTTAACAATAACTTTCACT
>NZ_WSNW01000025.1 GCF_009767585.1 Coprobacillus cateniformis | reverse complement strand
TTCAATAGCCACTCGTCTTTTGGTTGATACACATGTACATGTAACGCTATAATAGACTTTATTTTGAACATTATCAGTAATCGTGATATAACCCTCAAACTTCAACAGACCTAAACGAGTTGATAATTTTTCGACTTCAAAATCTGTTTCTTTTAACATTCTTTTATTTGATGATTTCGCTATCTTTTTTTGATGTCTTTTATAATCGAATTTCTTACCATTTTTTTCAATCATATAATGATGATCAATAATTGTCTGTTCCTGATTAATTTTAAATATAAATCTACGAATTTTTCTTCTTAAATCTTCAACAGTCATATTATCATCTATTTCCATTTCTAAGTTTAATCTCATTTTTTCCTCCTTATAGTATGAAAAAGGAACTAACTTTTTTTATTAGTTCCTTGCCTTTAATTTGACATTTGAATAAACAAAAGCAATATCAATAATATACAACGTTTTCTCATTTTCAACAACATAATACAGTAATTTGAATTTATCTATATATGCAATTCTTAATAAATCATTATTGTAAA
>NZ_WSNW01000024.1 GCF_009767585.1 Coprobacillus cateniformis | reverse complement strand
TTCATTTGATGATTTCGCTATCTTTTTTTGATGTCTTTTATAATCAAATTTTTTACCATTTTTTTCAATAACATAATGATGATCAATAATTGTTTGTTCATGATTGATTACACAAATAAACCTACGAACTTTTCTTCTTAAATCATTAACTGTCATATTATCATCTATTTCCATTTCTAAGTTTAATTTCATTTTTTTCTTCTCACTTTCTTTGAATTTATTTATAATATAATTAAAGAAGGTGAAAACAATGGATACTATAATTAGGATAATAACGCCAAAAGAAAAAGAAATGAGAGAAAAATTTCCAGAACTATACAAACAAGTAGACCGATTAAATAAATTGATAGAAAATACTGAAACTGAAAAATTAAATCAATTAACAAAAATCAACTTAAGATTTTCTCGTTATTTATATAAACACAACACTCAATCAAAATACTTAGAGTTCATATATCATGACTTTTCATACGACGAAATTATCAGTTTTATAAACTTAATTAATTATTAAAGATATTGTTTGGCAATATCTTTTCTTATTTATAAATTCTTGAATAAAGATCCGTTTCTAAAGTTCTAAAATTATTCATTATTGAATCATAGCTATATATATCAAAAATTCCTAAATCTCTTAAAAAACAAATTTGATTTTTTAATTCTTCAATTTCTTTTACGGTACCATTAAAATATCTTATTTTTTCATCAAGTGTAAATTTATTATTAAAATAATCTTCACAAAAACTAGAAATAATTGTTTTCATTCCTTCAATTCGTGCATTTATTTTATCTTGCATTTCCATTTCTACAATAAAATCATATGAACAACCTTTAAATTTTTTTGATTTATAATTTGCAATCATTCTATTATTATCTTCTATTGTAAATGCATATCCATCTTCTTTAGCAAGAAAATCAAGCTGTTTCACAAAATTACTTACCGCTTTGTGAAGTAGATTTAAAGTTATATCTTTTTCCACCTTAACATTTACATTAATCTCCATTGTTTTACCTCCTTATCATATGAAAAAGGAACTAACATTTTTTTATTAGTTCCTTACCTTTAATTTAACATTTGAATAAGCAAAAGCAATATCAATAATATACAACGTTTTCTCATTTTCAACAACATAATACAGTAATTTGAATTTATCTATATATGCAATTCTTAATAAATCATTATTGTAAA
>NZ_WSNW01000023.1 GCF_009767585.1 Coprobacillus cateniformis | reverse complement strand
CAACAAAAGAAATAATAAAATAAATTTTGAAACAGAACCTTGACAAGTGAATAAAAGCAGTTCCAATCTGCGTTATCAAAGGTTCGCGACTTATAAAAAAATAGTTATTGTTTTATAATTTTTAGCGATAGAAATGTTATGTGATTTATTTAATAAATGACATAGCTAAAAAAATTATATGGTTTGATACCATCTATAATTAATCAGGACGATAACCGATAATCAAAAAAAGAAAAAGTAAATATATTGATATTGTTAAACGATATTAATTTTAAATAGTTATTTATAAAGAACAGTATTAAAAAATAATATTGTTCTTTTCATATGGAGGCAAAAGTTATGATAGTAGCAGAGTTATTAAAAGAATGTAATACAGTATTAGATGTTGTTGAAGAATATGTATTAGGGTATTTAAGATGTACTCTTGGATATTTGCCTGATATTGATGAAATGATTTCAGATGAATTATATGTTGAGGTTTTTAATTCAATTCTTGCAGATGAACGACCAGAAGATTATATATCGTTAAGCAAAACATGTGTTACAATGGATATGTCGGATGTGTTAGTATTGAAAGAAATTGCTTGGAATGCAATTAATTTAGTTGAAGCAAGAACAAGAGATGTAGGTGAACCATTCTTCAAGTATGCAAATAGTCATTATGAAGAACTGGTTAAACTTGAAGAACTGTTAAGCAATAAAATTCAAGCAAATCTATTGGATTAAAAAAAAGATATATAAATCTTTAAAAAATATGATATACTTATTGTAAAGAGGTGAAATATATGGAGACTGTAGATGAAACGTTAGAAGTAGAAGAATTAATCAAAAACTGTGATGATTCATATGTGAAAGAACAGTATCAAAAAGTTTTAGATATTAAAGCTGGAAAGAGAAAAACATATTCTCTTGAAGAGGCTTTAAAGTTCATGGAACAATAAGATAAGTGTATAAAATTGAATTTGATGAAAGTGTATTAATATTTTTTAGAGAAAATAATATAAATTTAAATGGAATATCAAAAAGAATAACAAAAATGATATGTGATTTTTCAAGAAGTAAACCAACATTTTACAATAATGATTTATTAAGAATTGCATATATAGATAAATTCAAATTACTGTATTATGTTGTTGAAAATGAGAAAACGTTGTATATTATTGATATTGCTTTTG
>NZ_WSNW01000022.1 GCF_009767585.1 Coprobacillus cateniformis | reverse complement strand
CCATGGTACAAATGTTGTATATAGCCAGTTTCCATATGCATGATACTGCTTGCTTCCGACATGATAGACTGCATCTTCCCATCTGCCTCCACTGTATGTCCCTGTTCCTACCCATACTCTTACTGCCTTATACTCTTCCGGACTTGACCAGATATGTCCTACCATATCATTACAGTGGCTATTCATGCTTGACTCGCTACTGTATCCTACACTTGATTGTACAGCAGATTCATTCACATTTCCAGCATGTTTTATGGTTTCACAGATTGTTGTATATTTTGATAAAAGTGATAACCCCTTCTCTACTTTTGATATGCTCTTTAATGCATCCTTCAACGATATATACTCTAATCCTAATGTATCACAATACGCTTTCACTGCCTCCTCTAGCCTTGCATTCAAAATAAACTCGCATGATCTGATTGCGTGCTTCGCTTTTCATATTCACTTGTACTTGTTGCATAGCAAAAGATAAAGCATTGCATACAGTTCTCTATTACCTTGGTTTTTATTTTGTACATTCTTTCCTTTTACTGCTGAACTAAAAAAGACTGGGGTAACTCCTGCATAACTCGTTACTTTATTAGCATTTTGAAATCGTTCTATTTCAGCAATATGTGATATTAATGCATATGCAGTAACTGTATGGACTCTGGGTATCGTTTGTAGTTGGTAGGACGTGTCTTTTCAACATTTTTCCATAACACCCTCTATCCTTTCTAATTCCTCACAATAAAGCATAAATGCAATCATGAATTTGTCTACCAATCAAGAAAATATGTTTATCTTTTCTATTATTAATACAAATGAAAGGTAACGAATTGGCAAGATTCTTAAAAGTTCCTACACTATTACTACAGTTGCAAAGACCTTAATTCCGTAAAATAAGCAAAATTTTATGAAATATTTATATTTATGCCTACTTTTTTTGATAAAACTGTGCAGTAAAAAAACAGGCGATAAGCCTTTAAAATAGCCTATTTCCTGTTTCTAGGTGTGTATGTGTAGGGCGGTGTTACTATTATGCCCTATAAAGACTCTCGCTAACGCTCTAATCACAAGCCCTTCCCTATGCATACACTTCGTACGCTGGGAGTGACTTGATTATTGAAGGCTATAAATCTTTGAGAAAGAAACTATTTGCTTAACGAACAATTTTCATTATTCAATTCAATCGAATCAGCTTCTATTAATAATACTTTACTCCATATCTCAATACAAACATTTGCTTTCCCTTGGTATTGTTTTAACCATTCATCTCTTTCACTTTCAATATCGAATTTTACATCCTCCAAAATGCTTATAGATGTAAATTCCAAATAATCATCTTCATCAGGTTCAAAAATATTGAATCTTGTATCTCCTACATTATTAACAAAGTACACCATACTAACTTTTTTAAATTTCAATTCATACCTATGTATTTGACCATTATCTAGAGTTTCCAATAAAAATGTTATATTATTTAATAACATATCGTAGTCGTAATTCAATATTTTGCTTGCCCATAATAAGTTTAACTTTTCTATCAAATTTTCCATTTTATTTCCCTCCTTTATACTTCGTAACCATATTAGTGATTTGTTCAAGATAATTATCTGTTAAGTCAATATGAGTAAGAGCTCTATCACTAGACAATACTCCATCTAAAGTTAATGAACCTTTTCCATCTATGCTTACTCTGAAATAAGGTGCACTCCTTCCTCCAGAACCTTCATCCATAATTCTTACTACAATTGGTTTATTACCATTAGGAATCTCAATTTTGTAGCCATTATTCAATTCAGAGACAGTACCATTTAATTTGCTTCCAACAGAACTAGATGCATTCTTTAAACTTGTTCTAGCTCCACTAGCTCCCTGATAGCCACTATTAGATGAAGAGGGAGGTGCATAGCCTGGACTTGTATTTCCTGATGAAGCATATCCTTTTGATGTACTGTTTCCTGTACTTCCATG
>NZ_WSNW01000021.1 GCF_009767585.1 Coprobacillus cateniformis | reverse complement strand
AAAAAAAGGATATCCAGTGTGGATATCCGAAGTGAACTGGCAGCTTGCTATTGTCGCGATTGCTCACTATCGTCGCCGTTATGATGCTTAACTTCTGTGTTCGGGATGGGTACAGGTGTTTCCATCATGCTATCGCTACCAGATCTCTCCTGGTGCCTTCCTCTCGGAGCACTCAAAACTGAACAGTAATCTCGCCTTCTTCTTGAACAACCTTCTTCTGGTTAAGTCCTCGACCTATTAGTATCAGTCAGCTTCGCACATCGCTGCGCTTACACCTCTGACCTATCAACCTCATCGTCTTTGAGGGGTCTTACTTCCGAAGAATGGGAAGTCTCATCTTGGAGGGGGCTTCACACTTAGATGCCTTCAGCGTTTATCCCTTCCAGACTTAGCTACCCAGCTGTGCCACTGGCGTGACAACTGGTGCACCATTGGTCTGTCCACCCCGGTCCTCTCGTACTGAGGGCAGCTCTCCTCAAACTTCCTACGCCCACGACAGATAGGGACCGAACTGTCTCACGACGTTCTGAACCCAGCTCGCGTACCGCTTTAATGGGCGAACAGCCCAACCCTTGGAACCGACTTCAGCTCCAGGATGCGATGAGCCGACATCGAGGTGCCAAACCTCCCCGTCGATGTGAACTCTTGGGGGAGATCAGCCTGTTATCCCCAGGGTAGCTTTTATCCGTTGAGCGACGGCCCTTCCATTCGGCACCGCCGGATCACTAAGCCCGACTTTCGTCCCTGCTCGACTTGTTGGTCTCGCAGTCAAACACCCTTTTGCCTTTGCACTCTACGCATGATTTCCAACCATGCTGAGGGTATCTTTGGGCGCCTCCGTTACTCTTTGGGAGGCGACCGCCCCAGTCAAACTGCCCACCTGACACTGTCCCGTCGCCAGCTTATGGCGTCCGGTTAGAACTTCAATACATGAAGGGTAGTATCCCAACGGCGACTCCTCGAATACTGGCGTATCCGTCTCTTCGTCTCCTACCTATCCTGTACATCATGCATCAAAATCCAATATCAAGCTACAGTAAAGCTCCATGGGGTCTTTCCGTCTAGTCGCGGGTAACCTGCATCTTCACAGGTACTAAGACTTCACCGAGTCTACAGCTGAGACAGCGCCCAAATCGTTACGCCTTTCGTGCGGGTCAGAACTTACCTGACAAGGAATTTCGCTACCTTAGGACCGTTATAGTTACGGCCGCCGTTTACTGGGGCTTCAATTCATGGCTTCGCTTGCGCTGACCACTCCTCTTAACCTTCCAGCACCGGGCAGGCGTCACCCCCTATACTTCGACTTGCGTCTTGGCAGAGAGCTGTGTTTTTGGTAAACAGTCGCTTGGGCCGTTTTACTGCGGCTCATCTCTCAATGAGCACTCCTTCTCCCGAAGTTACGGAGTCATTTTGCAGAGTTCCTTAGCTATAGTTCTCTCGCTCACCTTAGGATTCTCTCCTCACCCATGTGTGTCCATTTTCGGTACGGGCTGACAAAGAGTTGATTGCTAGAAGCTTTTCTTGGAAGCTTGCTTCGGCGACTTCTGTACTTATCGTAATGTTCCATACGCGTCACGCCTTCGGGTTTCAACATCCGGATTTGCCTGGATGTCCCCTACCTCGCTTGCACCAGCTATTCCAGCAGCTGGATCGCCTAGCCTGCTCCGTCACTCCATTGCCTCTTCATCAGGTACGGGAATCTCCACCCGTTGTCCATCGACTACGCCTTTCGGCCTCGCCTTAGGTCCCGACTTACCCAGAGCGGACGAACCTTCCTCTGGAAACCTTGGGTATTCGGTGCGTGGGATTCTCACCCACGTTCCGCTACTCACACCGGCATTCTCTCTTCCTGCCGCTCCACATGTCCTTGCGGTCATGCTTCCTCGCTGACAGGAACGCTCCCCTACCACTTATACTTGTCGTATAAATCCATAGCTTCGGTATTATGCTTAGCCCCGGTAAATTTTCGGCGCAGAGTCATTCGACCAGTGAGCTGTTACGCACTCTTTAAAGGGTGGCTGCTTCTGAGCCAACCTCCTGGTTGTCTGGACATCTCCACATCCTTTTCCACTTAGCATATATTTTGGGACCTTAGCTGATGGTCTGGGCTGTTTCCCTTTTGACTACGGACCTTATCACCCGCAGTCTGACTGCCAGATATGTTCCTGTGACATTCGGAGTTTGATTATATTCAGTACCTCGGGATGAGGCCATCACATATTCAGTGCTCTACCTTCACATAACTTTCACTCTGACGCTAGCCCTAAAGCTATTTCGGGGAGAACCAGCTATCTCCGAGTTCGTTTGGAATTTCACCCCTAGCCACAATTCATCCGCCAACGTTTCAACGGGGGTCGGTTCGGTCCTCCATCGGGTTTTACCCCAACTTCAACCTGATCATGGCTAGATCACTCGGTTTCGGGTCTATGACATACAACTCTCGCCCTATTCAGACTCGCTTTCGCTTCGGCTCCGCATCTCCTGCTTAACCTCGCTGCATATCATAACTCGCCGGCTCATTCTACAAAAGGCACGCCATCACCCCTTAACGGGCTCTGACTTCTTGTAAGCATATGGTTTCAGGTTCTCTTTCACTCCCCTCCCGGGGTTCTTTTCACCTTTCCCTCACGGTACTGGTTCACTATCGGTCACAAAGGAGTATTTAGCCTTTCGAGATGGTCCTCGATAATTCCGTCAGGATTCCACGTGCCCCGACGTACTCAGGTACTGTCTCGCATCACTTCACGATTTCGGATACGGGAATGTCACCCTCTTCGTCGCTCCTTCCCAGAAGCTTCTCCTATCATGTCATGTCTGCTTCGCTGACAGCCCTATAACCCCATCTTTGCGATGGTTTGGGCTCCTCCGCTTTCGCTCGCCGCTACTTACGGAATCGTTCTTTACTTTCTTCTCCTGCAGGTACTGAGATGTTTCAGTTCCCTGCGTCTCGCCACGCATCACTATTTATTCATCATGCGCTGACATCCCATTACGGATGCCGGGTTCCCCCATTCGGACATCGACGGGTCCTTGCCTGCTTACTGCTCGCCGTCGCGTTTCGCCGTTTGCTGCGTCCTTCTTCGCCTCTTTGTGCCTAGGCATTCGCCATACGCTCTTTCTTACTTAACCTAAAGTGTTCAAGTTCTACTTGTTTTTTTGTTTCGTGATCTCTCGATCACTCAGCTTGTTATCTTAGTTTTTTTACCACTTTGACTAGATGATTCAACCTTCTCATGAATTTCTATTCCTGATCTCGTTTCTTTCATCTTATCTTTTCGTTTGTAAAAAGTTTTGTTTTTACTAGATTACTATTCAGTTTTCAATGTTCCCTGAGTTCGCCCTCTTCAAGCTCACTCAAAACTAAACAGAAACTCACGCTCTTCTCCCTAGAAAGGAGGTGATCCATCCCCACGTTCCCGTAGGGATACCTTGTTACGACTTCACCCTAATCATCAGTCCCACCTTAGACAGCTCTCTCCTTGCGGTTAAGCCACCGGCTTCGGGTGTTACCAACTCTCATGGTGTGACGGGCGGTGTGTACAAGGCCCGAGAACGTATTCACCGCGACATTCTGATTCGCGATTACTAGCGATTCCAACTTCGTGCAGTCGAGTTGCAGACTGCAGTCCGAACTGAGAACGGGTTTTTGGGTTTCGCTCCACCTCGCGGCTTCGCTTCCCTTTGATCCGTCCATTGTAGCACGTGTGTAGCCCAGGTCATAAGGGGCATGATGATTTGACGTCATCCCCGCCTTCCTCCTCCTTGCAGAGGCAGTCTCGCTAGAGTCCCCAACTTAATGATGGTAACTAGCGACAAGGGTTGCGCTCGTTGCGGGACTTAACCCAACATCTCACGACACGAGCTGACGACAACCATGCACCACCTGTATCCCCTATAGCTATCTCTCTATCTCTAGAGCCTTTAGAGGTATGTCAAGACCTGGTAAGGTTCTTCGCGTTGCTTCGAATTAAACCACATGCTCCACCGCTTGTGCGGGCCCCCGTCAATTCCTTTGAGTTTCATTCTTGCGAACGTACTACTCAGGCGGAGTACTTATTGCGTTAACTGCAGCACTGAGGTTTGACCCCCAACACTTAGTACTCATCGTTTACGGCGTGGACTACTAGGGTATCTAATCCTATTTGCTCCCCACGCTTTCGGGACTGAGCGTCAGTTGCAGCCCAGATCGTCGCCTTCGCCACTGGTGTTCCTCCATATATCTACGCATTTCACCGCTACACATGGAATTCCACGATCCTCTACTGCACTCTAGCTATTTGGTTTCCACGGCTTACTGAAGTTTAGCTTCAGGCTTTCACCGCAGACCTCTATTGCCGCCTGCTCCCTCTTTACGCCCAATGATTCCGGATAACGCTCGCCACCTACGTATTACCGCGGCTGCTGGCACGTAGTTAGCCGTGGCTTTCTCATAAAGTACCGTCACTTATGAATCATTTCCTATTCATACCGTTCTTCCTTTATAACAGAGGTTTACATACCGAAATACTTCTTCCCTCACGCGGCGTTGCTCGGTCAGGGTTTCCCCCATTGCCGAAAATTCCCTACTGCTGCCTCCCGTAGGAGTCTGGGCCGTGTCTCAGTCCCAGTGTGGCCGTCCACCCTCTCAGGTCGGCTACGCATCGTCGCCTTGGTGAGCCGTTACCTCACCAACCAGCTAATGCGCCATAAGTCCATCCTCCTGCTATCCATACGGATATTTAATGAAGCGGTCATGCGACCCCTTCACCTATGCGGTCTTAGCTATCATTTCTAATAGTTATCCCCCTCATGAGGGCAGGTTACTTATGTATTACTCACCCGTTCGCCACTCACTGATAAAATCAGTGCGTTCGACTTGCATGTATTAGGCACGCCGCCAGCGTTCATCCTGAGCCAGGATCAAACTCTCCATTGTTTATCTCAAACAATAACTTGTTCTCTTGACTCTTTTTTCTTACTACTTTCTTTGACGTGTTTTCTGTTTAGTTTTCAATGTCCTTG
>NZ_WSNW01000020.1 GCF_009767585.1 Coprobacillus cateniformis | reverse complement strand
TGATCTTCATATTGGTGATTATTATTTAAAAGAACTGGAAACAAATGATTCATTGCTAATAAATTCAACACCAATCAATGTCAGCTTAACTTATAAGGATATGAATACGTCTGTTGTAAGTTCAAAAACAAGTGCAAAAGATATTATCGCAAGTCAGCGTATTCAAATCTTTAAAGAGGGTATCAAAGACGGTATAGCAGGTGTTGTCGCTGGATTGCAAGGTGCTGAATTTACATTTAAGTTAAGCAATGAATATAATCACGTTGGTTGGGATAATGCAAAGACATATTATGTAGGAACAACAGATAAAAACGGTTTTTTAACAACTGATTTGTTACCTTATGGAACATATCGAGTAAGAGAAACGAAGACTCCAGAGGGATACTATGGTGCAAGTGACTTTTTAATAACAATTGAAAGAGATAGTTCTCTTTATGAGATTGGCTATAAAATTAAGAAAGTCACTGTGAATAATGTTCCTTTTGAAACATTGCTGAAAATTCGCAAAGCGGACAGTGAGACAGATAAGACAGTCCTAAAAAAAGGAAATGTTTATAAATTAAAGAATCTTGATAAAGATGAATACGTTTCATATGTGGATTGGTCTCAATTTCCTAATATTCATGTTGATAAATGGGAAACACATGAAGACGGTACAATTACATTAAATACAATGTTACAGGCTGGACATTATCAACTCGAGGAAATCGATTGTAGTGAGGGTTATCTCTTGAATAAAGAACCATTAAAATTTGAATTAACAAAGGATATGGACTATGATATTGCCGAAGATGGAGTCACACCAATTGTAACGATTACTTTTGAAAACAAGCCTGTAAAAGGTAAAATTAAGCTTTCTAAAGAGGGTGAAGTTTTAACAGG
>NZ_WSNW01000019.1 GCF_009767585.1 Coprobacillus cateniformis | reverse complement strand
TGTATTTTTAACTCTCCAGCCGTCCTTGATAGATTGTTCTATCATATTCAATGCCATTTCTTCGGTATAAGCTGTGAGAGTTGTTTTTTCTTTTGTTACTGGGTTCCTTAATTGAATTTTATATTCCATATTATTTTTACCTCCTTTTAAGATAGGCTCATTTAAGGCTGAGCCTTGACCTTTTTATTAACCTTTTGAATATTTAAAATAGTCAAAATGAATTAGTAATAAGGGTTTCTAGAAATATCATTCAAATTGTCTTTATCCCAATACTGATTAAACCATTCTTGGCTATTTTTATATTTTTTTGCTTTTGAGTTGCTAGCGTTTGAACATCCAATTATGAATGCTTTGTCAATTGTTTCTAAGTCAACATTTAATAAATTACTGTAACAAACGCACATAATATCATTGTTTCTAGATGGTTTATGTACAAATGATATATCCCATCTGCCAAAATAGTTCTTTCGAATATATAAAACGTAATCATCATTTAAAATGTAACCATAATTATTTTCTTTGTGGATATATGTTTTATATCCATCTCTTTCTGCAACTTTTAAAATTTCAATAAATTCTACCATCTCTTCTTGTTCTATTGTTAGGTTCATAATAATTCCTCCGTTTTTTTTATTTTGGTATCTCTGTACCTTTGACACTCTTATTATATAACGTTTTTCGTTATATGTCAACGCAATTATAACTTTTATCGTTATTTAATTAATTTATAGCGTTATATTTATAACGGATTAAATTATTGTGTTTGATTTTAAACAAATTTTAGTGTATTATTATTTGTGAGGTGAGATAATATTGAAAAAAACAAAAAACAAAGAAATTAAAGATTTTATGCAATTAAGAAAATTAGATAATCAAGATATGGCGCTCTTTTATGATATGCCCTATAATTCTTTTACTAACAAACTTAATCAACGTGACTTTAAATTAAATGAAATTTTAAAACTTGTAGAAAGCCAACACTGCAAACTCGTTATTTTAAACGAGGAAAATATTCCTATAATCACTTTTAAATTAGATGAAGAAAACAATGACTAAACTTAATAGCCATTGTTTTTTTTATTAGCTTATAATGCTTATTTCACTTTCATCATCATCTTTTTGGATCAGTTTCATGTAACTGATGTTTCCAACTCTTTCAACAAAATATTCGGTACTA
>NZ_WSNW01000018.1 GCF_009767585.1 Coprobacillus cateniformis | reverse complement strand
TCTCCTCGTATAATATATTTTGTAAAGATGACTAGTCATCTTTACAAGTTTATTTCAATATTGGATTTTCCTAAGTTATAATAGAGTTACTAGTCACTCTATTATTGGAATTTATTCTAATTCTCCTTGAAGTATCTTCATGATATCTTCTATAGAAAGTCTGTTTCTCAACTTTAGAATGTCTCTGCTTACCGAATGTTGTTTGTTCAATACTTTTGTGATACGTAGCCTTTGATCTGTATTGTTCTATTCTTATGGCGAGGTCGCATCATGTCTAAAGAACGGAGGTCTTTCCAATATTTTGTTTCTAGTTTTATCTTTTTTGAAAGGTGGTGATCCCATGAACACTCTCTTTGTAGGTATTGATGTTTCAACCAAAAATAATCAAGTCTGTGCTGTTAACTTTAATCAGGATGTTTTCTTTAATCTCTCTTTTCCAAATAACCCTGATGGATGTGATCTTCTCATTACATCTGTCTTGGCTTTTGTTGATAAAGAAAAGTTCGATTCCATCATCATCGTTACTGAATCAACTTCTATATATGACTATCATATTTGTGCTTATCTTTCATCTCAGCTTTCGATTGTCGGCACTTCTGTCATCATATATTCTGTTAATGCCAAATCCATTGCCAATTATAAGAAGTCTTATATTGAAATGGAAAAAACTGATCTGGGTGATGCTTTTTTGATTGCAGATTTTGCTCGTGTTGGTCGCTGTAAAAAGCTTCGTCCCTTTAAAGCTGCTCAACATATCGCTCTTAAACGTCTCACTCGTGAACGTTATCATTTAGCTGAGCAGCTTATTAGAGAAAAGAATTACGTTCTCAACAATATCTATTTAAAGGTTTCTGGTCTTATGACCCTTCCTCATAAGGATTTGCCTTTCAGTGATAATTTTTCTGCTTCCAACACGAAATTTTTAACTGATTATGCTTCCCCTTTTGATTTGGCTGAAAAACCTTTGGATGAAATCATTGAATATTTCAAATCTGCTTCTCAAAACAGATGTGATGATTATGGTAAAATTGCTTCTCTTTTTGATAAAGCGATTCGTTCTTCCTATAGACTTGATAAAACTGCATATGACCCTATAACTATCTCAATTACTGCTTCTATCAACCTGATTCAATGCATTGAATCTCAAATCAAGATGGTTGATAAGGCCATTGAGAAGGAAATGAAAGGTCTTTATCCTAACGGATATCAATCTCTGATGTCTATAACAGGTATCGGACCTGTCTTTGCAGCAGGTATACTTTCTGAAATTGGTGATATTTCCTATTTCAAAAGTGATGCTTCATTGGCTAAATATGCCGGTTTCCATTGGAAGAAGAATGACTCGGGCAATTTTATTGCTGATGAAAAACATTCAGCGAATTCATGTAATAAATATTTAAAATATTACATAACTCAATCCACACAGATGTCAGTGATGCATGGCTTTGATTATACGACTTCTTTTTATCGTAAGAAGTATAACGAAGCCTCTACACACAAGCATCGTAGAGCACTCGTCCTTACATCAAGAAAACTAGTTCGTTTAATTTATGTCTTGCTACGTGACAGTAAATTATACGTTTCTGTGTCTCATGACACAGTCATTGAGTAATTTGTCAATTTCATAAATTTTTTCATACTTCTTTTTAGTGTACTCTTTTTTAGATGATGGTTTTTGATTTATCTAAAAAAGATTTTATTTATTTTCTTGACATTTTACCGAATGACTTT
>NZ_WSNW01000017.1 GCF_009767585.1 Coprobacillus cateniformis | reverse complement strand
TTCATATCCTTATAAGTTAAGCTGACATTGATTGGTGTTGAATTTATTAGCAATGAATCATTTGTTTCCAGTTCTTTTAAATAATAATCACCAATATGAAGATCAGTCCATTGAATACGACCATTTTCATCAGTCACCTTTTGAGAGATTAATGTGTCTTTTGTATAATATGTTTTTGTACCAGCAACATTCTTAATATCATTTCTAGCATACAAACCATACTTCAAATTAGATAAAAAAACATCACCCTCTAAATTGTTGGTAACATCGCTATCAATCTCTTTTTGAAATTCAATTGTTCCTAAAGGTTCATCATTTGAAATGGTTGTTGAAGTTGTGACAACTGGTGTGTTTTGATTTGCATATTTCAAAGATACCTTATATTTATTTTTATTTAACAAATAACCATGTGGAACCTCATATTCTTCTACAATGTAATTACCAAGTGGTAGTTCAACTGTTGTATCAACTCCACTTGCATTGGTTGTTAAAGTATCAACAATCGCTCCATTAGAATATAAAAGATTTCCACCAGCACTTCTAATATCTCCGTCTGCTTTGACATAAAATTTTGCATTAGAGACTTTATTGTCCATATCATTTGTTTTCGTAACTGTAATCGTTCCTTGTGGTTCCTTATCTGTTACTGTCTGCTTAATTTCATCACCAGCGTTTAACGTTACCGTATAAATTGTATTGTCCACTAAAAAACCATTAGGAGCGGTCTGTTCCTGTAAATAATAAATACCAGTTGTAAGATTTTCTACTTTAATTTTTCCATTTGTGACAGTTACATTTTCATCATAACTATCATTATTCCATAATCTAAATACAGCTCCGTCAATCAAATTACCATAAATATCATTTTTAGTAATTTCAATGCTCCCAAGCTGTAACCAGTCAACTGTTAATGATGTTGTTTTAGATGGATCTTCAACATAATCCCAAGAGCCTGTTGTTTGATAACTACTTCCAGCAATAGCTATAATAGGTTGAAACGCAAAAGATGAAATTTTATCATTTATATTCCATGAGTCCAACTTTTCATTTAATGGAGCTTCAAAATGAAACTTCGTTTTTCCTTTAATAGTAACACTTCCACCAGTTTGTCTCGTTCCATGTGTTTCATCAACATAAGTTACATTTTTTGGAATAGTAATGTCAATACCAAATAAATCACTACCACTATTTAATGTAACCGTTTCAGTCCTTTGTACATTTCCATCTCTATATGCACTTACTTTTGATTTTGAAAATGTCACAGAAAAATTTGGAACAGATTTATTTTTTATATATTCCATAAAATTTTTAATCGTTTTCGGTGATGAATTATCACCATAATAATAATAACTTAATGCCAAACTTGTTACAACTATTCCATGTGCACGACTCTCAAAACCACTCCATTGTTCAGGACCACCCCAACCAAAATATAGCACTTTTCTAACATTATTATCATCATAAATTTGTTGTTGTATTTTTACTCCAGTTCCTGGAGTTGCAACCGGATGTTGCATACAAAATGCTTGTCTACCACCCATTTTAAAATCACCAACAATATTACTACCATAAGTGACTTTACCATCATAATTAACCTCACTTTGTTTAGGATAATCATTTTTACTACTAATATTTGTTGCATAAACATTTTTAATGCTATCTATTCCAACAACATTAACTATCAAAATAAATATCAAAAATATTTTCAAACAAAAAAAGCATTTTTTCTTTTTATACATAATACCTCCTACTTTTCGTACAAAAAAAGAGTATATTTATACCCTTTGATTTTATTAAAATTATATTGTTAATATCCCCATTCTGGAGGTAACTCCAAATTACCTCCACCACCATATGAATAATTTGCGCCATCATTAAATTCATAATAACTATCCGGATCAACAGGAACAGAATACGAACCATCATCATTTTTCTTTATCGAAGACGAATCAGAAGAACCTGAGGATGATTTACTAGAATTTGATTTTTGTGATGACTTAGCAGATGTTGAACTAGAAGAAGATGAGTTTTTACTTTTTGATGAAGATGATGGATTAGATTTCTTTTCAGTCTGTTCTTTTTTCTCTTCTTTGACAATGATTTCAATCTCTTTCTTTGTTTCATTATTGCTTTCATCTTTTGCAATAACAGTCGCCTTGTATGTTCCAGCTTTCTTATAATTAACCTTTGAATCATCTAAAGTCACTGTTGTTTTTGATAAATCGGTTGCTTTCAAT
>NZ_WSNW01000016.1 GCF_009767585.1 Coprobacillus cateniformis | reverse complement strand
TTCATATCCTTATAAGTTAAGCTGACATTGATTGGTGTTGAATTTATTAGCAATGAATCATTTGTTTCCAGTTCTTTTAAATAATAATCACCAATATGAAGATCATTCCACTCAATTCGACCTTTTTCATCAGTTGTCTTTTGAGAGATTAATGTGTCTTTTGTATAATATGTTTTTGTACCAGCAACATTCTTAATATCATTTCTAGCATACAAACCATACTTTAAATTCGATAAAAAAACATCACCCTTTAAATTATTTGTGATGTCACTATCAACTTCTTTTTGAAATTCAATTGTACCTAAAGGCTCACTGTTTGTTACTGTTGTTGAAGTTGTCACAAGTGGCGTATTTTGATTTGCATATTTCAAAGAAACCTTATATTTATTTTTATTTAACAAATAACCATGCGGAACCTCATATTCTTCTACAATGTAATTACCAAGTGGTAATTCAACTGTTGTATCAACTCCACTTGCATTGGTTGTTAAAGTATCAACAATCGCTCCATTAGAATATAAAACTTTTCCACCAGCACTTACAACATTGCCATCTGCTTTAATATGGAACTTTGCATTTGCAACCTTATCACTTAAATTATTTGTCTTTGTAACCGTAATTGTTCCTTTAGGTTCATCATTCACAACAGAAGTCGACGTTGTAACAAGAGGTGTATCTTGATTTGCATATTTCAATGAGACATTAAACTTGTTTTTATTGAGCAAATATCCATAAGGAACCTCATATTCTTCTACTACATAATTTCCAATTGGCAACTCAACAGTTGTGTCAACTCCATTTGCATTTGTCACTAAAGTATCAACTGTTGTGCCATTTGGATATAAAAGATTCCCACCAGCACTTCTTATATCACCGTTAGCTTTTACATAAAACTTTGTATTCCCAACTTTATTGCCATAATTATCCTTTTTTGTGACAGTGATTGTTCCTCGTGGCTCCTTGTTTGAAACAATCTGTTTTATATCATCACTAGCATTCAAATTAATTGTGTAGATTGTTTTATCTACCAGGAAACCATTAGGAGCTGTCTGTTCCTGTAGAAAGTAATTTCCTGTTACTAAGTTTTCAATTTTAATTTTCCCATTTGTAACAGTAATATTTTGATCATAGCCATTATCATTCCATAGCCTAAACACAGCACCATCAATCAAGTTACCATAAATATCGTTCTTAGTAATTTCAATGCTACCAAGCTGTAACCAATCAACAGTTAATGAGGTTGTTTCTGCTGGGTCTTTTACCCATTCCCAACTCCCTAAAGGTTGAAAGTTTCCAGTTTTTGTAGTAGACATAATCGGTACATAATCATAATAACTTGTTTTCGCTCCTGTAGTCCATTGTTCTAACTTCACATTCAAAGGAGCTTCTAAGTGGAATTTTGTTTTTCCCTTAATTGTAACACTCCCACCTGTTTGTCTTGTTCCATGTGTTTCATCAACATACGTAACACCACTTGGAATCGTTACAGTTATACCAAATACATCCATATCACTTTTTAAAGTAACTGTCTCTGTTCTTTGGATATCCCCCTCTTTATAAGCGTACACTTTTTCTTTAGAAAAATTAACTGAGTAATTAGAAAAACTTTTACCCTCAATATAATCTATAAATTTTGCTATTGTCTTAGGTGAACTGTTATCCCCATAATAGTAATAACTTAAAGCCAAACTTGTGACAACTATTCCATGTGCGCGACTTTCAAAACCACTCCATTGTTCAACACCCTGCCAGCCATAATATAACACTTTTTTTATATTAGTGTCCTTATATATTTCTGATGTTAATTTCACACCTGTACCCGGTGTAGCTAAGGGATGTGCCATACAAAACGCTTGTTTACCATAAACAGTAAAATCACCAACTATATTTCCACCGTAACTTATTTTTCCATTATAAACAACTGAGCCATCTTTAGGAAAATCATCTACATTTGAAACATTAGCAGCGTAAACGTTATTAAAATTTGAAAATGGTATTTGCAACAGAATTGCAATCACAACCAAAATTTTAAATACTATATTTAATAATCGTTTTGTTTTCATTGATTTCTCCTTTCGTAAAAAAAAGAAAAAATTCGTTTAAATTTTTTCTTTATAAATATATTTAATTACCATATAAATCATCATACCATGATTTAGGTGGTTCAAAACTACCACCCCATGCAGAACCATTACCATTTTCTATCTCTATATAACTATCAGGATCTACAGGTACCTCAATAGAATCTCCAACACCAACATCACTATACTTATTCGATTTGGAAGATGAACTATTAGAATTTGATTTTTGTGATGAATTTGCAGATGACGAACCTTTAGAAGATGACTTTTTACTTTGTGATGAAGATGAAGAACTTCCTGTATTTGATTTCTTTGTAGGTGTTTCTTTCTTCTCTTCTTTCACAACAATTTCAATTTCTTTCTTTGTTTCATTATTGCTATCATCTTTTGCAATAACAGTCGCCTTGTATGTTCCAGCTTTCTTATAATTAACCTTTGAATCATCTAAAGTCACTGTTGTTTTTGATAAATCGGTTGCTTTCAAT
>NZ_WSNW01000015.1 GCF_009767585.1 Coprobacillus cateniformis | reverse complement strand
ATTAGCTCCATACAAAGTAAATTGAGCGACTTTTTCGAGTTCGTCATTAACATGATTAAATTCAGCAATTGCACCACCTAAACAAGTATGCATTTGAGTTTCAAACTTGCAATGTGAACACTCTAACCAACTCTCAATACTTTCATAAACTATCATTTTATAACCACAGAATGGACATATATATTCTTTCTTTTTGTTATCTTGACTCATACTTTTTTTAGCCTACCTTTCAATCAAATATAAATTCACAATTTTTTTATATAACTTTGAATATTTTTCACATTCTTCCAATACTGTTTCATAAAGTTCTTTTGCATTCTTTAATGTTTCATCTTCTTTGTAGTGTGTTTCTTCTAGTTTATTTAACGTTACTTTCAATGATTCTAAAGAACATTGCAACTCAAGAATTTTGGCATGAATCAACGAACTGCATTCCAGTAAATCATCTTTTGTTAAATCATTATCTTTATTTTCCATATTTCATCTTCTTTCTTTGGTCTTACGTGGTATTTCTACCACGTTTGACCCAATTTTTTATAAAATTTCAACTTCACAATGGTATGAACTTAAATCAAACTTGCTTTCATCTATAGCATACATTATTGA
>NZ_WSNW01000014.1 GCF_009767585.1 Coprobacillus cateniformis | reverse complement strand
TGTATTTTTAACTCTCCAGCCGTCCTTGATAGATTGTTCTATCATATTCAATGCCATTTCTTCGGTATAAGCTGTGAGAGTTGTTTTTTCTTTTGTTACTGGGTTTCTTAATTGAATTTTGTATTCCATATTATTTTTTATCTCCTTTTTTTAAGATAGGCTCATTTGGGGTTGAGCCTTGACCTTATTTTTTAATTTGCCTTATTGTAAACGTATAAACGATTGAATGAATGATATTTGAAACTTTCTTTATCCTTTCCATTGCTAGTAATTAAATTATAGATATTAGGATATACTTGTTTTAATTTTTCTAATCTCAATCCTAATTCTTCATCACTACACTGTAAGCATTCAATAGCATTTTTTAACTCTGCTTTATTGCTGTTTGAATTAATACCATCAATACTATACAGTCCCTTTTCTGCTAACAATCTTTTTAACTCCAATAGCAATTCTCTTTTTGTCATTTTCATAACCTCCGTCTTTTTGTTTTGGCTTTTCCTTTACCTTACAATTATATTATATCACGTTAAACGTGGAATTGTCAACACATATTAAACGTCTTTCGTTGATTTTTTTATTTTTTAGATTGATAATCAAATGTTTAAAGTATATAATAAGTTAAAGGAGGTATTTATTTTGAGTATATTTAATAAATTAAAAGCATTATCAACAAAGCAAGGAATCTCACAAAAAGATTTAGCTACACAATTCAATATGTCTTATAACAGTTTTAATAATAAAATAAGAGATTGTGAAACGCGTTTTAATATAAAAGATTTAATCATCTATACAAACACTCTAAATCACAAAGTTGCTATACTAGATAATGAAAATAACATAATTGATGTTTTATCAATTAATGATTTAAAAGAAAACAATGACTAACTTAATAGCCATTGTTTTTTTATTAGCTTATAATGCTTATTTCACTTTCATCATCATCTTTTTGGATCAGTTTCATGTAACTGATGTTTCCAACTCTTTCAACAAAATA
>NZ_WSNW01000013.1 GCF_009767585.1 Coprobacillus cateniformis | reverse complement strand
GTATCGCTTAAAAATTTAAAAATCAAATCTTCATTCATAGAAATTTCTTCTGTTGGTTTCTTTAATTTCTTACTTGGGAAATATGATTTCTTACCTTTCACACACAACGTATCATCTTTGCTTAAGTAATTCACAAGATAACCAGATATGTCTGTATAGTCTTGAATCTTTCTTATATCTACAATGCCATGCTTCCAAACTTTATCTTGTAAAACTTTTTGAGGGATATATGGACAATCAAACAAAAGCACGTGAAAGTGAATATCCTTTGTTGCTTTGCTTGGGTCTTCTAACCTATCTCCGTTCTGTATTTCCATAACAGCGATGTATTGAATTTTGTCGCCATAATTATATCTTAAGTTTTTAATAAATGTTTTAAACATTCTACACGCTTTCTCTCGACTTTTTAGTTTTGGACATGTAAGAGTCAAAAATTTATCTTGTTCTTCATACTGTCCTAAGTTGCTGTTTATTACACGTCTTAGTCGTTTCTGCGTTCGACGTAAATTGTTATCGAGTTTTTGAACACATACAAATTCTTCAACCACATCTTTCATCTCCTCTTCTTTTTTATCTTTCTTTTCATTTTCTGTAATATCCCAATCATTGATAATTTTCATTAAATCATTCGTTTCTTTTGTCTTTCTTTTAAAATTCTTATCTTTATAAATATAAAGCTCGATATGTTTTCCACTCTTTACAGCTTTATAACAATATTCTTCACGGCTACCCTTATTCTCTGTTTTGTGTCTTAAGTTGCACATTAATAAATAGAAGTAAAGATAGGCTCGCTACGCTCCCCTATCTTTGTGCAACGCTCCGCGTCTTTC
>NZ_WSNW01000012.1 GCF_009767585.1 Coprobacillus cateniformis | reverse complement strand
TTTACTAATTCTCCTAGATAATATTTGTTACCGATTTTTATCTCTTCTCTTTCTAATGTTTTGATATATTTTCTTGTTAATAGCATTTTATATGCTCCCTTCTTTCTTGATTTGTTTTCTATCTTTTTAATTATTTAACATTGATATAAATGTCTCCATTTCTAATATTTAAAAAATCAATTTCAAAACTATATAAATTTTTAGTTTTTGGAAATTCCCACACATAGAAACACTCAATAAAATCTAAATCTCTTTGAACAAAAATTCTTGCGTTTTTTGCTACGTGTAGCAACTCCTATTATGTTTATAAAATTTTCAATGCTCATTTTTTCTACCTCTCTTTTTATTATTTTTTAAATATAACTATCATTGATGGGAACGGTGCAGAATTTGCACTATTGCCGAATTTCAAGCGACCTTTAATAAATCTAATTTCAGCATTAGGATATATATACTTGTGAAAATATCTTTTATCAGTCCTTGAGGGTATCAACATAACAACTAACGTATTTTCTTTTCTTGATTCTTCATAACATTTCTTTACCCATTCAGCTGTTTCTTTTCTACCATAGGGTGGATTACAGAAAAACTCTGTATCCTTGCCAATCCTGATTTAATCCGTTTTCTAACTTGGTAAAATATTTTTCGCATTTTGCATTTTTTTTCTGTACAACATGGATCAAGATTGAAATGAAATTCCTGATTTAATTCATCAAACAATTTTTGAGGTGTTTCCCACTCAACCGTTTTTGATGTATATAAAGCACTACTTACCATTTTCTTTAAATGCCTCCCTCGTAATTAATATTTATAAAATAATTATTATCATATTGATGATAAACAACAGTATAGTTCTCATCTGTTAACTCTTTTAAATTAGCAGACATAACGCCCATAATCCGATGTGAATTTCCCTCCATAACCACCACACCATTTAAACTAATATTAATCATTGCTGTATGATTTACTTTTCTTATTTTTCTTATTACATCTAAGACGGTTGAATCTATAGCTTGACGCTTGCGTTTTTCAAAAAGCTGATCGATAAGTTTTTTTACATCATCAGTGTTCTTGATTCTCCAACCGTCTTTAATAGATTGCTCTATCATATTTAACGCCATTTCTTCGGTATAAGCTGTGAGAGTTGTTTTCTCTCTTGTGTTAGGGTTTCTTAATTGAATTTTGTATTCCATATTATTTTTTATCTCCTTTTTTTAAGATAGGCTCATTTGAAGTTAAGCCTTGACATTTTTAACATTTAAAGCATTTGCCATCAAAATACTCTCTAGCAGTTAATTCTTTACTTTCGAATTTTTTGCCATCTTCATATTCACCAAGAATTTTAAAACCTTTATCAGTTGAAATTTCTTCACAATTAAATAAACTAATAAATTTTATTTTTCTCCAATCACTAAACATTTGAAAATCATCAGCACTTACAACTTCTTTTGTTTTTGTATTAATAATCATTTCCATTTTCAAACCCTCCGTTTTTTGTTTTGGTATTTCCTTTACCTTACAATTATATTATATCACGTTTTCGTGATATGTCAACACTTTTACATAACTTTTTAGTGATATTTATTTACTATTGAATTATATTATATAACTATGTTAAAATAATAACGAAAGGAGTGATTTAATATAATTACTGATAAAATAAAAGGGTTATTAGAAATCAAAAAATCAGGAATCACTGAATATGCAAAATTCACTAATAGAAGTCAGCCAAATATTTCAAACAAAATAAAACGTGATTCTTGGAATGTTAAAGATTTAATTTTATTAGCAAAAATGACTAATACAAAATTATCTTTTCTTGACGAAGATAATCAACCCATCATATTTTTAAATGAGAAAGATTTAGAAGAAAACAATGACTAACTCAATAGCCATTGTTTTTTTATTAGCTTATAATGCTTATTTCACTTTCATCATCATCTTTTTGGATCAGTTTCATGTAACTGATATTTCCAACTCTTTCAACAAAATATTCGGCACTAAATTGCAATTCGTTTTTTGTATCGGTTAAAAATTTAAAGATAAGGTCTTTATCCATACTGATTTCTTCAACTGGTTTCTTTAATTTCTTGCTAGGAAAATATGAACGCTTACCTTTCACACACAATGTATCATCTTTGCTTAAATAATTAACGAGATAACCGGATATATCTGTATAGTCTTGAATCTTTCTTATATCTACAATGCCATGTTTCCAAACTTTATCTTGTAAAACTTTTTGAGGAATATAAGGACAATTAAATAACAACACGTGAAAGTGAATATCTTTAGTTGCTTTGCTTGGGTCTTCTAATCTGTCACCGTTTTGTATTTCCATTACGGCGATATACTGAATTTCATCACCGTAATTATAGCGAAGATTTTTTATAAACGATTTAAACATTCTACACGCTTTTTCTCGGCTTTTTAATTTCGGACATGTAAGTGTTAAAAATTTATCCTGTTCCTCATATTGTCCTAAATTGCTATTGATTACACGTCTTAGTCGTTTCTGCGTTCGACGTAAATTGTTATCAAGTTTTTGAACAGGCGCAAATTCTTCAACCACATCTTTCATCTCCTCTTCTTTTTTATCTTTCTTTTCATTTTCTGTAATATCCCAGTCGTTGATGATTTTCATTAAATCATTTGTTTCTTTTGTCTTTCTTTTAAAATTCTTGTCTTTATAAATATAAAGCTCAATATGTTTTCCACTCTTTACAGCTTTATAACAATATTCTTCACAGCTACCCTTATTCTCTGTTTTGTGTCTTAAGTTGCACATTAATAAATAGAAGTAAAGATAGGCTCGCTACGCTCCCCTATCTTTGTGCAACGCTCCGCGTCTTTC
>NZ_WSNW01000011.1 GCF_009767585.1 Coprobacillus cateniformis | reverse complement strand
CCATGGTACAAATGTTGTATATAGCCAGTTTCCATATGCATGATACTGCTTGCTTCCGACATGATAGACTGCATCTTCCCATCTGCCTCCACTGTATGTCCCTGTATCTCTCCATATCTTGACTGGCTTATATTCCCTTGGATGAGACCAGATGTACTCCATCATATCTCTACTATGCTCATTCATATTTGTTACATACTGCTCTGTTAACTGTTTGGTTCCATATGAATAATTATAAATAGTATTAATCTTTGATGCAGTATTCACTCTTACACCTGGAAAGTTACAGGCCTGTGTTCTCACATAATTTAATAGTTCTATTGCCTTTGATATATACGTCTTATGGATAGTACTTGCACAACTATATCCTACGCTTGATTGTACAGCAGATTCATTCACATTTCCAGCATGTTTTATGGTTTCGCATATGATTTTATATTTTCCTACCAGTACAATTTCTGAGTCTTCTGATCTTATTATTCTTTTTAGTGAATAATTGATTGATATATAATCAAGATCCATTGTGTCACAATAAGCTTTGACTGCTTCATTCAAAAGACTCTTATCCATACTGTTATACTTTCTATATGCTTCATCTATTCCATGATTTTTGGCATATTCAACAAATGACTCTTTCTGTTTCTTCTGCTCTGCTGCCTTCTTTTTTGCAGATTCTTGTTTTTTCTTTTCTTGATCAACCTTATCTGCGACTTTCCTTATAGTGTTGCTTGATCTACTGATAATTGAATTGACAACATTCTTTACGACTTTGACTGCCTGCTGAATGATTTTCTTGTTTACAAAGTCTGCTGCCTTCTTAACTGTATTGACAATCGCCTTTGTAACAGTTTTAGCTCCATTATAGATTGTACTGATAGCCTTCTTTGCCCCATTATATATATCCGACACTACTTTTTGTATTCCATCCCATAAATCGCCCAGCCACGAATGTCCACTGGGATCCTTATACATAGATGGATTGTTCAATGCATAGATATACTGATTGTATTCACTTGCATTTCTCTCTCCCAGATAGTTATCTCTTGACAGGAAGCGTCCATTTGCTGTCTCATAGTATCTTGCTCTAAGATACTGGTAGTTGTACTCCGTATTCTCTCCTCTATAGGCATAGCTGTCATTGATATTCTCTAGACTTTTTCCAAAGTCATCATACGTAAAGATATGCTTATCCAGTCCATCATCACTGATGACACTTCCTTGTCTTTCAACTCCCTATCTTCATACTTATTGATTGTACCAAATAGCTAAAGACGAGTGTAATTCTTATGATTAACTTTAGTCAAGAAATACTCCAATGGCAATCCTAACAATCTACGTATTAACTCATCATCTTTGAGGATATCTAATACGACACTTAGATAATCAATCTTGATACTTAATTCTTTCTTTGATATGTTTATGTCCTCCTTGTCTTCCACACAGTAACTGCCCACAGAGAAGTGATTTGTTGCATATTTATAAAAATTTATCATATTATTTTAAATCATAAGATTCTACAACAAAGAACTTTGCAGTCGTAAATCAACTGCAAAGCCTTATGTAGAGACTATTTCCTGCTCTTTGGTCTGTATGTGTAGGGCGGTGTTACTAATGCGCCCTATAAGGATTGTCACTACGCTCCAATCCAAGCCACCTCCCTTGCTTACACTTCGTACGCTAGGAGTGGCTTGAAGCTTCAACTTCTTACCAGAGCTTCACAAAAAAGGAGCTTATAAAGCTCCGATTCTTAAACTAATATCAATTTATCGACTGCAAAATACTATCAGCTACAATCATACAATCTTCTATAGTATTTAAAAATACATCTTCACCAAACGTCTTTTTGAAGACATTGTAAATGATTTCTGATAAATATTGATGTTCAATATTTACTTTGTCTTCAATAACACTATATATTTTATTTATTTCATAATCGTATTCATCAGGCGGAGCAAATGGTAATAAATCAATAGGGTCCCATTCATCTATGATTTTCTTTATGCGTTCTTTTTTTATATTATTCATGCCTTTTACTTATCCTTCCTTTAAAAAATATTTAACGATGTAATCTTGAAAATGATTATTTACCTTTACCAAACAATTTATCTACGATCTCTAGCATATTAGCATCAAAATTTGCGCTTGACCAAGTTGTCACTAATTTCCCATTTGAAGTAACAACAGCAACACCATCACGAGAAACAAAAGCATATTTACCATTTCCTTGAGATAATGCTTTACCATTTGCTACATAGCTATCTACCATTTCTTGATTAATCCCACGTTTAACCATTGAGTCATTCGTAGCATGGTCAGCATATTGCTCCCAATCTACTTTTAAACTTGGCTTTTCTACATAAGTACCCATTTTACCAAAATCATCACCAAATTCAGCTCCACTAGCTCCCTGCGGGCTGGGTTTGACTACTTATTTTTTAAGTGGTCAAATACTGGATATGTCCTTATTTTACCACGTTTTCTTTGCTTTTTCATCTTCTCTTATGCACTTGCTTTACTTTCTTCTCTTTTGGTAGGTATTTGATAGGCTGTTTTCCTCTTCATCATACTGTAAATGATGTTCACTAATCTTCTCATGATACATAATAATGCTTGTATCTTTGTCTTTCCCTCTGCTATTTTGCATTCAAAATAAGCTCGCATAATTGGGTTGCGTGCTTCGCCTTTGGTATTTACCTGTATTTGTTGCATAGTTTAGAAAAGTTTTCTATTCTCTTCACAATGAAACACAAATGCAAATGTGAATTTGTCTACCATTTTAGAAAACATTTTATCTTTTCTACTATTATTACAAATGAAAGGTAACGAATTGGCAAGATTCTTAAAATTACTTACACTATTACTACTGTTGCAAAGACCTTAATTCCGTAAAATGAGCAAAACTTCATTAAACATTTATATTTACTCCTATTTTTTGGCATAAAACTGTGCAGTAAAAAAACAGGATTTAAGCCATTAAAATAACCTATTTCCTGTTTCTTGGTGTGTATGTGTAGGGCGGTGTTACTTGTCGCCCACACAAGGATTGTCAATAACGCTTCAATCCTCAAGCCCTTCCCTCTGCTTACACTTCGTACACAGAGAGGACTTGATTGAGTTGCAAATTCAACCTGTTAATTTTTGACAAAGAAAAAGAGCACTCTCACTATGAATACTCTTTCTCTGATGTATATTATTTAATTTTTAATTTCTCTAACAATAATACCTTTTTTAGTGGCGCAATCATTTATTTCTTTTATTAAATTATTTCTATAGATTGCTATTGCAGCATGTATCTCTCTTTCTCCATCCCCACCTTCATATTCGGGAAAAATAATATAATTGGTTTGGTCCATTTTTTTAATAATGAATTCATTCCCCTCAAATTCTCCATTTCTGATATGAAATGATGTGATGAACAAAATAATATCATCATATAACTCTTGCGTGTTAATTTCTGATTGTAAAAATCTTTCTAAAACGTTCATGATATTTTCCTTTCTATTTAACAGGAAATGCACTTAGCATACCTCCATCTTCTGATAAAACAATCTTAATTAGCGTTTCACCCTTAGTTCCAATAACTTTCCCTACATCAATAATAATTTCATAACTTTGAGACCCAAGCTTTGTTATGCCATTGTCTGCTATGGTTTTAATTGTTCCATTCTTTAACCCTTCTCTTAATATTACTTCTGCCTCTGCCTTGGAACCTCCTAGAAATTTAGTTCCATTACCACCACTAGTTGATAGATGTTTTGGCTTTACATAAGCATCATCAAGATTAAACCTTTTTAAGACATCTTTTCCTTTATTAAATATTGAATTAGCTCCACTAACTCCCTGATAGCCACCATTAGATGAAGAGGGAGGTGCATAGCCTGGACTTGTATTTCCTGATGAAGCATATCCTTTTGATGTACTGTTTCCTGTACTTCCATGTCCCCCTGAACTTGTTGT
>NZ_WSNW01000010.1 GCF_009767585.1 Coprobacillus cateniformis | reverse complement strand
GGTTCGAGTCCTACTTCAAGCGCCATGTGGCCTGTTGGAGAAACGGTTAACTCACATGCCTTTCACGCATGCATTCACGGGTTCGAATCCCGTACAGGTCACCATATTTAATGGAGGTTTAGCTCAGTTGGGAGAGCATCTGCCTTACAAGCAGAGGGTCAGCGGTTCGAGCCCGTTAACCTCCACCATTTTTTATTTATGCCGGCTTAGCTCAACTGGTAGAGCAACTGACTTGTAATCAGTAGGTTGAGGGTTCAAGTCCTTTAGCCGGCACCATTTTTAGACCCGCTAGCTCAGTCGGTAGAGCATCTGACTTTTAATCAGAGGGTCAGGCGTTCGAGTCGCCTGCGGGTCACCATTTTTAAACATGCGGGTGTGGTGAAACTGGCAGACACGCTAGACTTAGGATCTAGTGCTTCGGCGTGCAGGTTCAAGTCCTGTCACCCGCACCAAATAGTTATCCAAGAGAGATAATTTATGAAATCTTTGTGATTTTGTGAATTGTCTCTTTTTTTCGTTATATAAAGCGGTTTGAGAGACAATGAAAAGATATTAAATCAAATATATTGCATAACGAAGGAGTGAGAAAAGTAGTAGCAATATAAATATCAAATTATTTAAGTCTCGTTACAAATCAAAATAATAAAAATTTGAAAAGTTAAAAAAAGAACGAAAGAACAAAAGAACAAAAGACAAA
>NZ_WSNW01000009.1 GCF_009767585.1 Coprobacillus cateniformis | reverse complement strand
CTGACTCAGTTTCTTGAGATTATCTTAGAAAGGCCTATTGAAATCATTGAATGGCATGTGCAGTATGATATCAATAATATTCTTGGAAGGTCTATCAGTATTGATGTCTTTGTCAAAACTGAAAATCATTATATCAATATTGAAGTGCAAAGAGATTATACTGGAGCCAATCCAAGACGGGCAAGATTTCATGGAAGTCTGATTGATGCCAGTACATCATATCCTAAAGAAGAATGGAAGGACTTGCCTCATATGATTATCATCTTCATAACAGAAGAGGATGTCCTAGGATATGGGTTACCAATCTATCATGTTCATAGAACAATAGATGAGAATAACCAGATATTTGATGATGGAAGTGAGATCATCTATATCAATGCAAGTATTCAGGAGGATAATGCCTTAGGGAGATTGATGCATGATTTTCTATGTAGTGAGACAAGTGATATGCATTATGAGTTTTTAAGGAAAAGAGTGAGTTATTTTAAAGAGACAGAAGGAGGGAGAAAAGAGATGTGTGAAATCTGGGAAGAGAT
>NZ_WSNW01000008.1 GCF_009767585.1 Coprobacillus cateniformis | reverse complement strand
ATTGACAGAGGAACAGGAACAAGCCTTACTGTCATTCATCAAGACGGATAACGTGTATCACAAGTATTATGATGATGTGCTGATACTGTTAAAGACAGGACTTCGTATCTCAGAACTGTGCGGACTGACAGTAGCCGATATTGATTTCAAGAATGAGGTTGTGGTTATCGACCACCAGTTATTAAAAAACAAGGAACAGGGCTATTATATTGAAACGCCTAAGACAAAGAGTGGAACAAGGCAAGTGCCATTAAGCAGAGAAACGATACAGGCATTTCAACGGGTCATAAGGAAACGCACAAAAGGGAAACTGATAGAGATAGACGGATACAAAGATTTTCTGTTCGTCAATCCGAAAGGCAATCCTAAAGTTGCGATTGATTACAACGCCTTATTTGTCCGTATGGTAAAGAAATATAACAAACACCACAAGGATAACCCCTTGCCACATATCACACCACATACGCTACGCCATACGTTCTGCACAAGACTGGCAAGCAAGAACATGAACCCGAAAGATTTACAGTATATCATGGGACATTCAAACATCAGTATCACAATGAACTGGTATGCTCATGCGTCCATAGATACCGCAAAATCAGAGGTTCAGCGTCTAATCGCATAAGAAGTATTTACCACGATTTTAACCACGCTTGATAGCGAAAATATAAGAAGATAGACCTAGATATGTGAGGTTTACCACAAAAGCAAAATGCCCGTAGAGCCTATAAAATAAGGATTTGCGGACATTTAAGAAGATATAAAAAGATAGTCAAAAAGACATATAT
>NZ_WSNW01000007.1 GCF_009767585.1 Coprobacillus cateniformis | reverse complement strand
TTTTACATCTTGGTTATTCTTACTCTTTTACTTACAAAGATACGAAAAAAGGAATCCCTATTTTTCAATAGTTATTCCTTTATCCTCCACTCTTGACACAGAGCCAGAATAATACAAAATACATCCTGTTCCAACCGCTGCATCTGGTTGATGCCATCCCTTAACAGCTTCCATATTCTCAAAATCAAAACATTGAATATTAAACAAATCATCTGGATATTTTTGTTTTAAAACATCAACCATATCAATCATACGATCTGCAACTGTTTCTTGTAATTTCAATACTTCTTCAGGTTTCCAATCCGGATTTAAGTAAGCTAATCGATAAAAATTCTGATTAGCAATTAATAAATACCAAAAATCTCCATAAGCATTAGAAACATTTTCCATATTCTGAAGTTTACTTTCAGATCCATTTGGAACATTAGTAAATACATTTCCCTTATCACCATTCCAAAAATATTTCAAAGCATTATCAAGATACGTATTAATTTCATAACCACCTTCTATTGTTGTTTTTCCTTTTAATTCCTTAGGTAATTCTTTATTCATATTAATACCTAATAATGATGCAACAATTAAAGCACTTGTTACAGAAATAGATTCTTGATCATCTTCACCATCATGTTTCTCTGTACTTCTTAATGGTCTATCTTCACCATAGAATGCTGGAATCATATACCCACCATATTTATCATCTCGATAAATTGTTGAGAATGTTCTTCCTTCTTTTACTGAAAATTCAGTTTTTTTATCAAAATTCGTTGCTGTATAATCAAATACAAAATCATTTAAATCTTTCCCTCTTTTTGCCCAATCAAGAATTTTATAATGACTTGATATATTTGGCATATTTTCTACAACTTCTAATGATCTTTGCTTTAAATTTCTTCCTGTTAATTCCTCGCTAGCATGGACTCGATTGAATTGAGACATAATCATCAAACACGACAAAGATAAGACTAATAATTTTTTACCTATTTTCATTTCAAATGCACCCCTTTCCTTAATACTATTATTTCAATATTCTTGACTTCAAACAATTCCCATTTACTTGAAAAACGAATTCTTTTACTTGAAACTTATAGTTGAAAATAAAAATAGATGCTATAATCTTGATAAAAGAGGTGAAAATAATGTCGAAAAATACCACTATGCAAGATATTGCCCATAAACTCAACATTTCTATTAATGCCGTTTCTATAGCATTAAATGATAAAGAAGGTGTTTCTCATGAATTAAGAATGCAAATTTTAGAAGCTGCCTCTGAAATGAATTATACTTTAAAAAACTCAATATTAAAGAGACTTTAAAGAATAAAACATTAGTTATTATGATTGAAAATAAGAAAAAGAATGATAAACATTATTATTTAGATTTACTTCACCATATGACAAACGAAGCACGTATTTTTGGTTATCGTATTTTAACTGAGTATTATGATTTTGCTCATTTTAATGTCCCTGAATGTGTGAGTGAACATCATGTGGCAGGCGTTATACTTCTAAGTGATGAAATGATTTATTCATTACATTTATATATTAAAGAAATTATTTGTGTGAATCATTCTATCCCTTATTTTAATATAGATACTGTTATCACAAATAATTTTTTAGGTGGATATATAAGTTGTGATTATCTTATTAAAAAGGGATATAAACAAATTGGATTTGTAGGCGAAGTTGAAAGTTCCAAGAACTTTAAAGAAAGATATCAAGGTTATCGACAATGTATGATTAATCACTTCCCTCCTCAAAAACATGAATTGATTTGTTTAACAAAGGGCATTGAAAAAGCAGTTTTAAATGATGATTATCGCTATATTCAAAAAATGTTATTAACATATCGAAAAATGCCTGAAGCTTTTGTTTGTGTTAATGACCGCAATGCAGCAATTGTTATCAATGCACTACAATATAATGGTTATAAAGTTCCACAAGATATTAAAGTTATTGGATTTGATAACATGCAATTTTGTCAATCTATGACACCAACACTTTCAACACTTGAAGTAAGTCGTTATGAAATTGCTAAAAAAGTTATTCGTAGAATTCATGAAATGCAACATGAAGTCACAATCCCAGAAACTATTATGCTATCCCCTCAAATTATTGAAAGACAATCAACGATTTCAACAAAGCTATAATCATGACTTTAACTAAGTATGTAATTACAAATACCCATTTGATGAGTATTTACAATTTATTTACCCATAACATGAGTAATTAAGTTATCGATAAATATGAACAATATCATAATATTTCATTGAAATAAGATAAAAGTCTCTTTCACATTATACTGAAAAGAGATTTTCTTATCTTTATACTATATTAAACGAAATATTTATTGGAACATTGGGGTAGATAAATAACGATCACCTATATCAGGTAATATGACAACAATATTTTTACCCTTGTTTTCTAATCTTTGTGCAACCTGAATAGCTGCATAAACTGCTGCTCCAGAAGATATTCCCACTAATATACCTTCATTATGTCCTATTTCTTTTCCTAACTGAAAAGCATCTTCATTAGAAACAGTTATAATTTCATCATAAATTTTTGTATTAAGCACTTGTGGAATAAATCCTGCACCAATTCCTTGAATCTTATGGCTACCTGCTTTCCCTGTGGATAAAATGGCAGAATCTTTTGGCTCAACTGCAATCACTTGGATATCTGGATTTTTGGATTTTAAATATTCACCAACACCACTAATTGTCCCACCTGTTCCAATACCAGCTACTAATATATCTACCTGACCATCAGTATCTTCCCATATCTCTGGACCAGTTGTTAAAGTATGGACTTGGGGATTAGCTGGATTTTCAAATTGACTAGGAATAAAACTATTCATAAGTTTTTCACTGAGTTCTTTTGCTTTTGCAATAGCGCCCTTCATCCCTTTAGCACCTTCAGTTAAAACAAGTTCAGCTCCATATGCTTTCATTAGTTGTCGTCTTTCAATACTCATTGTTTCAGGCATGACAATAATAACGTGATATCCTCTGGCTGAAGCAACCGAAGCAAGCCCAATACCAGTATTTCCAGAAGTTGGTTCAATAATAACAGTGTCTTTATTTATCAATCCTTTTGCTTCTGCATCATCAATCATTGCTTTTGCAATTCTATCCTTAACACTCCCAGCAGGATTAAAATATTCTAATTTTGCAATAATATTTGTTTCTAAGTGATATTTCTTTTCAATATTTGATAATTCTAATAATGGTGTTTTGCCAATCAATTGATCAGCTGATTTATATATATTCATAACTATTCTCCTCGTATAATATATTTTGTAAAGATGACTAGTCATCTTTACAAGTTTATTTCAATATTGGATTTTCCTAAGTTATAATAGAGTTACTAGTCACTCTA
>NZ_WSNW01000006.1 GCF_009767585.1 Coprobacillus cateniformis | reverse complement strand
GCTACCCTTATTCTCTGTTTTGTGTCTTAAGTTGCACATTAATAAATAGAAGTAAAGATAGGCTCGCTACGCTCCCCTATCTTTGTGCAACGCTCCGCGTCTTTCTTTTGCTTACACCTTTGGTGTGCAAAAGACGCTTTGCGTTTCAAATAAAACGAGCAAACAGCCTTGTTTGCTCTCTTTTTGTACTTCTTAATAACATTTAGAATAAAGGCATTAAATTTTATAACTTGACAATTCAAAAAACAACTTCCTTTCTTTTATAAATCATTCTTTTCAATCAGACAAAGAAAAATATTTATGCAATATCACACTTTCTAATTACAGTTGCAACATAAACAATAAATAGAATTTGGGGGACACAATCATTTTTAGACGTTTTTTATTTCATAAAAAAAACAGATATTTTATGCCCCCTCATTCCCCCAAGTCATAAAATATCACGTCTAAAAAATGATTTATTATAAAACTTTTCATTCACTTTTTGATATTTGATCCATATAGTAATCAACTTTGTTTTTTAGTTTACTTACTTCATCATAACAATTATATGCCTCTTCACAATCTTTGTTGTCCGAACCAGTAAACATAAATTCATCATGCAAATCTTCAATATCCAACGCGAATCCTGCCCCTCTATCATTCAAACAGTCATTTATCAAAAACAATTCATATATACTAAATTCGCATAGAATGCTACCTTTTTTTGTACTTATTTTCTTTAATATTTTCAATAATATACAGAGAGTAGCCATACATACTATTAGTATCATTACCAAAATTACATAATCATATCTCATTTTTTCTCCTCTTATATTTTTTCACAACTTCTTGTTATAGTCTTAAAATATGGTATTCTTACTATGCCTAAATCAGTGCCGAGCATATACCAAGCCCACCCTTTTTCATCAAAACTTTGCACGTCATTTTCGAACATCATTTTATAGTTGGCTTTTGATGCTTTGCCTAATACAGCTCTAAACATAAAATTATCTCTCATGTCTCCGCTTATATATTTGGCATCTGCTCTTTGCATCGTAACAATTAATATATAACCACATGCTCGCCCTAATAAAATGATATCTGATATATCATGATCAAAAATTTCCTTTTCTTTCTTATTCAGCTGTTTACATATTGTTAAATATTCATCAATCAATAAAAAAACTGGTTTATAATCTTCATCTTCTACATATGAAGATATACCTTTTTCTGCCATTTCTTCATATCTTTTGTGCATTTTTTGGCAAAAATCAGATACAAGGTTTATTATTTTATCCTTATCGGCTGTATCATTTGCAACATAGCATTTAAACACACCTTTTACTAAAGCATAATCTATGCACTTTCCATCAATGCACCACACCTCATGATTTGCTGAAAATAGCCCACTTAGCAAATAACGCATAAAAACACTTTTCCCCTGTCCTGTTTCACCAGTACACAAAAGATGAGGATATTCAACCCAATCCCATTTTTTTAAACCATATACACTCGTTCCAAAAGAAACACTTATATTATCACTTTCAAAATCATTAAGAGGCTCAAAATCTAAATATATAGTAAAATAACAGTATCCCTTATAAAAACGTATGCCACTACATTTTTGACCTGTGTGAGCCTGTACACTGTCCTTAAACTGAATATACTGATTTTCATTTGATTTCTTAATAAAACGACATCTTATCTTTATATAATTGTCATTATATGCATAATAAGCCTTAAAGGTTGTTCTTGACTGAGAATCTTTTTCCTGATAATTGTTAACTTCTATTCTCACTTCATTGATTATACGCAACAGTTCTTTGAATTTGTCATAATCTTCTTTCAAGACAATACATCTTATTTTCTTAAAAATAATCATTGGTACTTTCATGAAATAAAAAAAGACTGTTGCAAAATCAATATATCTTACTCTATGAAATTTCATAATTCATTACTCCTTTAGCTCATCAGGCAATTCAACATTCTGATTATTGCCTCTATCGTCATGTTCGGCGTTTTCATTCTGATTGTCTGTCTGCAAACTTCCGTTTGAAAACGTAGAAGATGAATGACCTGTTGATACTCCTTTTAATGATTCAACAAAATCATATTTCCCTATCAGCTCATTAACAATATCTTTATACAATACAATTTTGTCTTTATCAGTTTCAACATCACGATAATTTGCAAATCTGACAATAACCTCATTCAAGAATTTGGCATACGTTTTATCACTCTCTTTGTCAGAAGAATAAAGCAAAAAATTGCTTTTATACTTATCTAATTCAGTTGGTGCCGAAATATCACTATAATTTTCTATAACCTCCAATAACAATGTATCTTCTTTTAAAGTTAAATCTTCTTTAATCAAATCAATTACCGACTTTTCAACTGTAAACAATGGCAACCATGCCGAGCTTGAAAGTATTAAAACGGAACCGATAAAAAAGGTTACAAACACTAACTTAATCTCTTTTGCTTTCTTCATTATTTTCCTCCTGTTCTTTATTTTCGTTGTTATCAATCTGTCTATATTCCCCTTGTTTAGGGAAATCAAACCAATCACGCGGATTAACCAAAATTTTATTTTCTCCATCTTGTATATGCATTTCAAAATGAAGATGAATACCTGTGGAATTTCCTGTCGTGCCCTGAATACCTAAGACATCACCTTTTTTAACATTATCATTCATATTAAAATTAGGCTTTAATGCCATATGCATATATCTTACATACAAACCTGTCACTTCATCAAAAACCTCTAATGAATTACCTGCACCACTCCCACTTGATGCTTCTGTGACATTTACCACAACACCATCAAAAACACTCACAATATCAACCGCTTTTGTTCCATCTTTTTTAAATGCCACCAAATCTATGCCCTGATGATAAACAATCCCCTGACCTGTCGGATTGCTACGACTTCCAAAATCACTTGTACATGTGTAATAATCAGCTAAAAATGGCAAATCACGGAATAAATAACCTGAATCATTTGAACCGTCGCTGCCACCACCAATAGAAACAGCACCTATAACAGAAGACATAATCACAATCAAACCTATTACAGCAATAAAAGGTATCGCAATGACAACACCAATTATTATAAATATTTTAGCTTTCATAAATCATCAGCTGTTCTTTTGAAATATCATGATGAAATCTTATTGACGTTACACCCTTTATATCCAATACCATATCACCCTCTTTAAAACGTGGTATATCCTGTAAATAAGAATATGGTATGTGTGGATAACTTTGTCTTATCATTGGAACTAAATTTCCGTCCATTCCCATAAAAAAACGATACGTTGACTGTTCAAGAATCGCCTGTATAACATGTGATTTTGCTGAACCATCATTATAAATAACGTCTCTAATACTCTGTGTTGCAAAAATCTGTCTACAAAAATACTTTCTATCTTCTCGAGATACATCTTCAATAAACTTCAAATGATCCATAGCTACAGATGAGGAAACAAAATTTTTTGCCTCATCATAAACAAGCACCAAAAAAATATGGTTTCCATTCGCATCTACATTTGTCTTGTTTTTCATCATTTCATTCCACATCAGATTATTAATTAAAAACATTTCTGCAGATGCAATTTCATCAGGATCACGTTTTATAGAAGAAAGATCAAATACGACAAACTGTTCATTTTGTACATTAAAATTTGTCTGAACATTAAATATACTTCCATAAATTAACGGATCAATAAATTCATCTAATTCACTCACAATTGTTTCTAAATCTTCCAATTCACTTTTTGCAAAAATAGATTTTTTACCATTCTTTATTCTATCAATTTCACACTGAATATAATTAACTACATCTTCCAACAAAGGAATCTTTAAAGCTCCTCTTTCTATTTCTTCATTAAAATATCCATATTGGGCATAGACCTGTTTACTTGCCTTAATCATTTTTTTAACATAAGCATTATTGTTTAGAAAATAAAAATACATACTTTTCATTTTTGAAACATGATATCGAAAATCTTCATTAAATGATGATGTATCACTCTTTTTCAATATCTGCAAAAAATTATATGAAAATTCACTATTCCCAAATGAAATAATTTTCCCATCATATTTCTTAGCCAAATGGAGAAAAGTTCCCTCAATGTCATTCACAAAAACTCTATGCCCTCTTAACAGTGCCTCCGTTATTTCATCAACGAGAGACGTTGTTTTTCCCTTGCCTTTGTCACCAAAATACCAGCTGTCAAAACTTTTTCTCACCTTATCAATTGTATACGAATTTAAACTCACCGTTCCTCCTGTTGGTGTAAAACCTAAAAATGAACCATTTTTGTCTTCAAAACTTGATGAATAATAAGGAAAACCTCTTGCGATTGTTTTTGCTGGAAATGGCTGTGTCAAATTCACATTGATATTAGATATTGCCTTATAATCCTCTAATGCCTTTCCTAGCTGTGTAGAAACCTTATAGCCTTTGTTTTCCATTTTCTCAGTGAGAATTTTTATCTTTTTTCTTAATTTCTTTTCACTGTCAGCATACACATACACTCTAATTTGCCCATCAATAATAATTTCATTGCCATCTACAATTTCTTTATAAACCATTTCTAAATTAGCTGACGAACTCATTGCATCAATCTGTTCTGTTCTTTTGTTTGTCTGTACATAAGAATCTTCATTTTCATTCAAAGAGGTATTGATTTCATTTGTAATATTTCCCTCATATTCCTGACAGTCAAATTTAACGATAATATTGCAATCCTTATCCTTATATTTTTTTACTAGATCAAGCAACCATAAATCTTCTACAACTGTATCATATTTCCAGATTGTTAAAGCTCCAAGATAACCGTTAGCATATTGTATATAATCATCTTTTTCAACAATTCCGCCAATAGAGCTAAATTTTTTTGAATATACTTTATTGTACTTCTTTACAGCTTTTTCATTTTTACTTTTAAACAGTTTTTTCATTTAATAACCTCCTCTTTTCTCTAATAAATAAGGATTGTAAGAAATTTGCATAACATTTAATGTTTCTACTTCACTTAATTCACGAAGAGGAATTGCATGGCACAAATATGTTTCAACGTAATAAATATACTGTTCCATTTCTTCCTTTGTAGTCGCATAAATAATCAAATAACATTTATCATCAAGTTTATTCACGTTTAGATCTTTCATCTTTCTGATTTTTATTTCTTTAATCTTCTGTAGATTAACATTCTCAACTTCATATTTATCATAAACACCTGTATCAATATGAAACGGTACCGAAAGATATATATTGCTGAATTTAACCTGCATTTTTATAAACTGATGAAAAGCTCCATAGTATGCCTCTCTTTCCTTTGAAGGCATATTCTTGATATCTATCCCCTGACATTCATAATACTTTGTATACCCACCTTCTTTCACAATTGAATACGTATCAAAGTCAAAACCTTTCACTTCCAATAAATCACATAAATGTGATGACTTTACTTTTTTAACTAGTAAAAACAAACCAATAATACACAAAATCATTATGACTAATGCTAAACATTTTACAATTATACTTACCATCTATATATCTTCCTCCTTAACATAAATTTCAAATAATCAATAACAACTTCATAATTCTTTTTCTTGTGATAAGGAATAAACAAATAGATAACAAATATTTCTAAAAATACTGTGTATAAAACAGAAGTTATTGGTGTTAAAAATAAAGGAAATATATAAATTCCTAATATTAAAACAGCTGGGATTGTCAGCCAAATTTTCATGGGGATATTAGCGTACTTCATTTCTTCTTTCAAACGCTTTGGTATTAAATTTAATCTTCTCATCTATAATTCACCTCTATTCAATTTATCTAGCAACATTGATAAATTTTCAGATATATCTTCAGAATTTTCGTCTCTTACAGTCTCTACCTGCTGTGATTGCTGTGATGGTTCTATTATTTGATCTTCATCATTTATCATTTTTTCCTGTGCTTTTTGCACTGTTTGCTTATCCTGTGTTAATACAGCTTTATCACTTAGCATATGTCTTCTCATCATTCCATCATCACCAGGCACATCATTAATTGCATCATCTGGTGTTACATTGTCAGGGGCAAAATAACCCTCTCCATTCTGTAAGTCAGGGTGAGCATAAGTAGTCGCTGCCTTTGGTCCTGAACCAACAAAAGGCGGTTGAGCTGTCGGATCAGGAGAATTAGAAAACGGTGATTGATTTCCATACTGTCTAGCGAATTGTGATTGTGGATCATTTCCATTACCACCACGTTGTCTAAAGACTCCAAAACCTCCACCGCCTGATGAACCGCCTGATGGATCGTTAACTGGATCACTTCCATCACCATCTTGACCTCCACCGTCCTGACTTCCATCACCTTGACCACCGTTATACGTTCCACTGCCAATATATCCAGAAGAACCAGCTGGATCAGAGCCACCATCAGGTAAATTATCTTTTATCTTATCCATACCCCAGCCACCAACTTTGCCAGCACCTTTCATAATTCCTCTTAATCCACCACGCAACGCCTGAGCCATTAAAAGTCTACCCACAATGCCCTGTCGTGGTTGATCTAAATTTAATAACTTAAATATAACCTCAGGACCTTTTACCAAAAATCCTGATAATACAATAACAAATACCATAGATGTTATCCAGTTCTCTATTTGCATTGCACTTGTTAACAATGATGTTACAAATTTCAAATTAAAGATATAAAGTAGGATTGCTCCTGTCATACCCAGCACCTGAGTAATAACCTGCTTGGTTCGATTTCCTGTCATATCCGTTGCAACAAACAATGGACTTAAAATTGACACAAATATAATATTAATGTTATACCAGCATATCTTAAACAAACTCATAAAAATACCAAATGCCAATATGATGCTAAAAAAGATAATTTGAAAAAAATTAACACTATAAATATATAAACCCTCATCTAATTTCCCGAATCCCCACCACGGAGTGGCAAGTGGTTCAACGACTGGTTTTCCAGCAACAAAAGCTGTGACTTTTTTATTCAATGGCTCCTTGTTCGTAGACGCATGAATGTTTATTGTTGACAAATCCATATCTGGATATGTTTCACTTATCAGACGCTTTGTATTTGAAACAACCGAACTTCTTACATCATAAATATTTTGTTTTAATATAATCTGTGCTGGATTGTTTTGTATCATTTCTGTTTCTTTTGCATAACCTTTTGTTGCCTCCTGTCCTAATTCCACAAAGCTCATAACACCAGTAAAACAGGAAAGATAAATAGTTGCGACTAAAAATGTACGGAAATATCCTTTACAGAGTTTGCTGTCAATCATTTTTAATATAGCAAATATAATCACTGTTAAAACAAGCAAAGACAATGATATGCCTAATATTTCATCAGCATATTTTTCTAATAAATCCTTAAATATATCTGCATCAAAAAAATCATCAATAGCACCAAATATACCATTACACATATCATAAAAAAATTTACACAAAGACCACAAAATACCTCTTATAGCATCTTGAAACAAATCTCGTATTGTTAGCAGTTCATAAACACTTTTAGATATATTCTCCATTTAAACTCCTTTCTTCTCATTTTTAAATCAATAAAAAAAGAGAATTAAATTTTCTTTAACTCTCTAAATACTTGTAATCCAACCGTATATTGCTGTAGACATTCCTATAATTACACCACCAATCACACAAAAAATAAGTCTCTCTTTTCCCTCTTCTCGTATTTTCTTACTAATCATTAAGCAAATTGCCCCAACAACAATCGATAAAATGCAAATTGCCCCACCAATACCTACAAGTTTATTTGTTGCAGAATCAATTTTTTGAGAAATCACATCAATAACAATTGGTGTATAATAATACATTTTTACTTTCATAAATTTCATCATAATTTTTCTTCTTTCCTCCTTATTTTTTTCGTGGTATATCTACCACAAATTGACCCAACTAAAAAATGGAATGATCGTTTCCAAAAATTCCACTTTCTAAGTTTTTGAATTGCTGTTGTTTCATTTCTTTATACATATCACGCTTTCTAAACTTAACAACCTCTAAAGTCAAATCTCCAAAACTACTAAAAATAAATTTAAACGTACACTGATATTCTTTATCCTTAAAAGTCTTTTCAAAACTTTTCATACTTATAAATTTTTCAATTTGTTTTGTTGTTAAATCATTTTGTATAAATTTCAGCAATTGTTGCATGATGCTTTTGTTTGAATATAAAAGAAGTTTCTCTAATTCTTTATTAGGAACTTCTTTTCCATTTTTATTATAAGCACCACTTAATTTTAAATAACGTATTTTAATTTTCATAAATAATACCTCACTAGAAATATAAAATCTAATGTGACCAATAAAAAAATGCTTATATAAACTGTAAACAATAAAAGACGGTCATAACTTTTTAAAACGACATATTCATTATAACCAACCTCTAAATATCCAATTGTCACCCCCTTTGCTTTTTCTTTATATTCTATTCGCAACAAACCGTCTTTAAGAATTTCATCATTATTCATGAGAATACAATTTCTTTCTATCATAAATGTGTTTGTTTCGCCTAGAATTATAGCATTATCATTTATTTTTTCTACAAATGGTACAAGATCATATTTACATATCATTACATTTTCTTTTTCACATATCTTTTTCATAATAATTTAAAAAGTAAATAGATAGACTACTTACTCTTTTTACACTTTCTTAATTCTAAAAAAATACAAAATGATGCACCAAATAAAATGACAAAAATACCAATTGCTGTGGAATCGCTTGTTACTGTTATAACTGGTTTAGGAATCTTTTCATTTTCAATATCAATTTTATGAATATCTCCTACACCCTCTAAATCATCATCAATATTGATTTCAATAACATCACGATTAATGATATACCCATCAGGTTCTTTTATTTCTTTTAAGTATACTTTTCCATAACGTAAGACAATTTTAGTTAAAGCAATACCTTTGTTACTGTCTGTTTCCAAAATGTCTAATAAGTGTGTACAATTCTTATCAGCAAATACAGCAAATGTAAAAGGATTATTGACAATCAGTTCCTTTGTATCCTTATCAATTTTATTCACCTGTAATCTTGTCAATATTGGTGAATTATAAAAATCAACTGTTAAATTTGGAGTTGCAATAAATTCAATATCTTTATCATTCTTATAATATCCCTCTACTGTTTCAACCTCTCTAGCAATATATGTCTTACCATAATCAAATACAAAATTCATCGCTTTATCATCTGTTATAAAATCATACACAGTTTTATCTGTTTCTTTTTCTATAATCTGCATATGAACACCCTTAACAAATATCTTGCTGTCACTATCTAATTTCCTAAACCTAACAATAGGCTTATCAATCATTTCAATTTTTTGATAATCCCTAACAATGAATTTTATATCATCAGCTAAAGTATATCCATGAGGAGGTTCAACCTCATGCAAAATTAATTCTTTATCTAAAGACAATCCTTTACTCATATGACTTGTACCATCACTTATCCATTCATCATATATCTTACCCTTTTCATCAAGAATCTGCATATGAGCACCTTTTATTAATTCACTACCATTCGTTTTTAATATTTCTGTCACTGTAATATCATTAAAAAATGGTGTTTCAAATTTCAATATGCTTGAATTTTGATTCGTATAGCTTGTATCAATATAGTAATTTAATTTGTAAGGTATATAGCCTACTGGTTCCTTGCTTTCATAGACCATAAATAAAGAATTAGGATCACCAATCAATCTCACACCATCAACAACCGTTTGACTAAATTCATGATCAATGTCATTATTCAAATCATCATCAATAGGCATCACTCCATCTTTTGGTGTTAAATCATTAGGCAAATCAGTAACAAATTTAACTTTGCCTTTGCTGTTTGATACAACTGTTTCTAATAAAGTTCCAGCTTTTACAATCACATCACCTTTATAGTTATAAATATCTCGATTGGCTTTTAAAGTTAATTCAGCACCCTCTACATAATCCTGCGTATCACTGTCCTGTTTAGATGTTTCAATTTCTACTTTCTGTCTTTCATTATAAAATTCAACATCTTCATAAACAATTTCAGTTTCTTTATCTTCATATGTTAAAGAGACTTTTTTCACTTCATTATTTAAAACAAAGCCACTAGGAGACTCTTTTTCTTTCACTTCATAATCACCTAAAGGCAATAACTTGCTTTCAGCTTGACCATCTTCATTGGTTGTTATTGTATCTACAACTTCACCAGCATGATAAAGAACTGTCTTATCATTACATGGATCAAGAATATCCTTTTCTGCTAAGATATCATAAACAGCATTTGCTAAACCTATTTTTTCATAAAT
>NZ_WSNW01000005.1 GCF_009767585.1 Coprobacillus cateniformis | reverse complement strand
TTCATTTGATGATTTCGCTATCTTTTTTTGATGTCTTTTATAATCAAATTTTTTACCATTTTTTTCAATAACATAATGATGATCAATAATTGTTTGTTCATGATTAATTACACAAATAAACCTACGAACTTTTCTTCTTAAATCATCAACCGACATATTGTCATCAATTTCCATTTCTAAGTTTAATTTCATTTTTTTCTCCTTATCATATGAAAAAGGAACTAACATTTTTTTATTAGTTCCTTAATCGACTATTTCTCCTTCCAAATTATTTGGCATAACACAATCAAATAATTTATTGTCCAAATCAATTAAATCATTAATTTTTTCATTTAAAAGTTTGAAAAAATCTCGATGAATAAGTCTACTCCTATCTTCAACTAATTGTGTAGCTGAATTAATCAAATCATGTAATAACGAAATTTCATTCACGTTAAGAATAACTGTAGTTTTTACCAAATTTAAAGTTTCATCTTCAATATCACTTTCCATAAAATACATTAAAAGTGAATTAAAATACTCTGTATATTCTTCGCTTGTTATACAATTATCCCCATTTACAACAAGATATCCTTGTGCATGAAGATAACCCAATACATAATCTTGAGATATTCCAAGTTTTTCTGTTTCACGCAATAATTTACCTACATGTTCCATTTCGATTCTCCTATTTCTTTTATTTATTCTTGATTTCAAAAGTCTTTTGAATTATAATGAAATCAAGAGGTAGCCTGTGGTAGAGCTATCTTTTTATTTTTGTCTTAATAGTTTTATCAATCTTATTAAAGAATTGATAAGTAATCGCAACTCATAAATAGTTTGTCTCACACTATCAATCCCCCTTTCCATTCCAACCGCACGACGCCCAGTTCAAACGGCTTTATGCTAAGGGTTTTTGATAGCTGCCTCTCAATTATCACTATGGACTTACATATTTTCATATTGCCATGTAAAAAGAACAATATTTTCTTTTGATACTGTTCTTTCTTTATTTATATTTATTTGTAACCCTTGACAACCTCCTATGTTATTTTTTCATTTGAAATGAAGTGCAAATCATTTCACACAAATTTATTCTACAATGCTTATTTTCATAAGCTGTGTGGTTCGACTATTTTTATATGCTAGGCTTATCATCACGACAATCACACATAATGGTTTAAGGACAACCTAAACTTTTAAATTTATTGAAGTGCCACACACATTTTAATATGTTCACTTTATCTACTCTATCATCTCTACATCATTATTTCACAACAATAAGCAAGCTATAGTTTTAAGATTGCACTTACCTGTGATTTTTCCATATCTTCACTTCAATAAACATTTATTCAATTGTCAAGGTTCTGTTTCAAAATTTATTTTATTATTTCTTTTGTTGCTCCTGTTGCATTTGTTTTACTTGCTCAACTGGATCAAGTGGTTTGTCATTCATTTGTTTGAAGATTTTTTCGACTTCTCCTCTTTCAACAACACGAACTTTCTCAGCTCTATACGTTTGAATAATTTGCGTAAAATCTCCTGAACCATTGATGTAATGACCAATAAGTAAATCTTCAAAATCAATGAATACTTTTTCCAAAGGATTTTCTTTTTGTTTTCTTACTAAACTGTCTAATACAACTTTATTAGCTGTTTCATAAGATACAGATACAGTAATCTGTTTGTTGTTAAAATGATTAGTGCACTTAACAGCAAATACATAATAATCAAATTCATTCCCATTCACATCTTTTGCCTTTTTCTTTGGGTTTGTGTATTCATTAAATTCAATC
>NZ_WSNW01000004.1 GCF_009767585.1 Coprobacillus cateniformis | reverse complement strand
GGGAGTGTAATATAAAGTGTGTAAATAGATAAACTACTGCACACTTTTTTAAATATTGATACAATAAAAGAAAAAGGAGATACATATTTATGGCGAAAATAAAAAGAGATCCTAAAGCTGTTGCTTTAGCACAAGAAATAGTAGATCATTATAATCCTGAATCGGTAGAAGATATGGATGAAGCACTAAAAGAAATATTTGGTCCTTTATTCGAAAGTATGCTTCAAGGAGAATTGAACAATCACTTAGGATATAGTCCTCATTCTAAAGAATCTAAAAGTACAACCAATCGAAGAAATGGTTATGGTAATAAATCATTGATAACTACTAGAGGTGAAATTGATATCGAGGTTCCTAGAGATAGAGATGCAACATTTGAACCTAAGTTAATTCCTAAACGTTCTAGAGATGTATCTGCGATAGAAAACAAAGTACTTGCTATGTACGCTAGAGGAATGTCCCAACGAGATATTTCCAATACCATTGATGATATATATGGGTTTTCAATCTCTGCAGATACCATCTCTGATATAACGGATTCTATTCTACCAGAACTAGAAAACTGGCAGACTAGGCCATTAGAGAAGTGTTATGCATTTATGTTTGTAGATTGTATGTACGTAACTATTAGGAGCGATTATGAGACTAAAGAATACGCAGTATATACAATTCTTGGTTACAATTTAAAGGGGCATAAGGAGGTGTTAGGATTATGGTTAAATGAAAGCGAGAGTAAACATAAGTGGATGCAGATATTTGATGAGATTAAATCTAGAGGAGTGGAAGATGTATTCTTTATTTCTATGGATGGAGTATCTGGTTTAGAACAGGGAGCTAAATCGATATTTCCAAATGTAGTGGTACAAAGATGTATTGTTCATTTAATAAGAAATTCTATTAAATATGTACCAAGTAAAGATTATAAAGTATTTACGAGTTCATTGAAAAAAGTATATGGTGCTCCTACATTAAAAGCCTGTAAAAGTGCCTTTGAATCCTTTCGACAGCAGTGGTCACAATATCCAGGGGCAGTAGATGTTTGGGTTAGAAACTTCAACCATGTGGAACAGTTATTTGATTATGGCGCAGCTATTAGAAAGATTATGTATACGACTAATGCAGTAGAGGCTATTCATTCCAGTTTTAGAAAAGTGACAAAAAAAGGCGCTTTCCCAAATGAAAACGCACTTCTTAAATTACTGTATTTACGAGTGAAGGAACTTGATCAAAAGTGGGTATCAGGTCATGTGCCTAATTGGTCAATGGTCATGAACCAACTTCTGATCAATGATAAGTTCACCGAAAGAGTTAATAAATATTTGATTTATTAAAAGAACTTACACAGTTTTCTTGACACTCCC
>NZ_WSNW01000003.1 GCF_009767585.1 Coprobacillus cateniformis | reverse complement strand
CTGGTATATTGAAGTTACTCATACAAAGAGTAATAAATCTAATATACCAATTCTCCTTTCTACCTGAATCTTTTGGTATCACTTCAGGTTGTGATAAAATTTGTAATTGTGAATGTGGATTTGTATCTTACTCTCTATTGCTCTGACTTTCTAGAAAGAATCTTACCACTTCTTCGTATCGCATTTATTATTAGTTGTATGAGTCTTTTGAATTCTAAACACACCAGGTTTTTGATACCTTTGAAGTGGATTCAATTTCACAATCACAAACTATCGTAAGAAAGGAATTGATAATTATGAAACTTGTTGGCATTGACATCGCCAAATATGAACACGCTGCTTTTATCATGGAGGCTTCTACTGGCGAATCTTTATGTGATCCTTTTTTCTTCAAAAACAATAAAGAAGGTTTTAAAAAACTCTATACGGAACTTAATAAATATTCAAAAAACGAACTCTTAATCGGTATGGAAGATACAGGGCACTATAACTTCGCCATTGAAAGTAGTTTATTGGCTGAAGGCTATAAAGTAGCTCTTATTAACCCTATTACTACTAAAAGCCTTAGAAAAGCTTCTTTAAAATCCGTTAAAAGTGATAAAGAAGATGCCCTATTAATTACGAAAGCGCTTTTAGACAAAGCCTACTATCGTATCATCTCTATTCAAGATGAGAAATTAAAGGAAGCGAAAGAATTAACTCGCTATCGTACACAACTAACCCTTGAAATGAATCGTAAAAAGAATGTTCTTCAACGACATATTGACATTGTTTTTCCTGAATTTAATACATTATTTAATAACGAATACACCATTACTTATTTAAACATTTTAAGAAAATATAGTGACGCTTATACAATTGCTCATACAGACATTCGTTCTTTAAGAAAATGTTTTAAATATTGTAACTCCTTTAGTGCGGAAGAATTAAAAGAATTAGCTTCTAATTCTGTTGGCATTCATGATGTTTCTATTTCTTTTATCATTCAATCGGTTATTTCCAGTATTGATTTAATCAACTCTCAAATTGAAGAATTAGATAAAAAAATAGAAGAACTCGCCATCACACAAGCTTCTTCTATCACATCAATACCAGGAATATCAATTATTACTGGTACTTCTATTTTAGCTGAACTTGGTGATATAAGTAAATACTCAAATGCAGGAAAAGTAATTAAATTTGCAGGTGTAAATCCTTATATAAGTGAATCTGGCAAATTTTCAGCTGATAAAACAGCCATAACCAAGAAAGGTTCCAAATATCTAAGAACAACACTTTATAGAGTCATTATTCCTGTAATTCGTCATAACCCTGCATTCAATAATTACTATCATTTAAAACGAAATCAAGGTAAAGGGCACCTCTGTGCTTTAGGTCATTGTGTAAGAAAACTTTTGAGGATTATTTATCATCTCGAAACAAACAATCTATCTTTCGATATAAATTCACTCAAATAGTCAAAACTTTTAACAAACCACATTTTATTGAAATGTGCTATTTTTAACTATAGTTCTTTTCAACATATTTACATTCACAATTTCAAAGATCGAATACTATATTTTCAAGTATTTTATATTTCATACTTTTTCACAATTTACTACTTGACTTTAATATAGTTGTCTTTCT
>NZ_WSNW01000002.1 GCF_009767585.1 Coprobacillus cateniformis | reverse complement strand
GGGTCTCTAAATTTTGGCGGGGTTTGTCAAAATAAGACTCTATAATTTAGCGGGGAGTATTAACTCCCCACTTTATTTATAGTTGAAAAAAGGTGTCTAAAATCTAGCGGGGTCTTAGATACCTTTTATTGTGCGAAAACAATTCTTTTTTTGGTTATTTATTTTTTTTATACTTTCCTCTTTTTTTGCCTTCTACTTTATGTGAGTTTTTTTCATTTGTCATTAATGGTAGTGAATTTTTATTGATGCAAAACATGATCCTGTTTCTTAATCTTTCAAAATTTTTATATTTTAATGATGTTTTCATAAGTACTTTTATTCTTCCGTTGATAGATTCAATAGGACCATTTGATATTCTTCTTTCATCTATGTAGATAAATGAGTTTAATATTTCTGTTTTCCAATTTTCAAGAAAACTTATGACATCTTTGAATTCGTTGATACGCATTTGTTTAAGTTCATTATATAATTCATCATATCTTATAGAAGCAGTATCAAATGTATAATCCTCATTGAAGTCTAAATAATTTTCTTTCCAAAGATAAGCTTTTTTTAGTAAAGGATCTATATCAAGTATCAATGACAATATTTGAGGTTTGTTGATCATATATCCAATTTTCTTATTAAATTTAGGTAAGTTATCTTCAATATCACCTTTTCTCATCATAAGAAGATAATACCAATGTTTAAGAAGATAATATTCAACACTATCTTTATCATACTTATACATGATATGTATTCTTAAATTTTTAAGAGCATCATTGATGTTTTTAACGACATGAAAAGAATCAACCATGACAACGATATTTTTAAAATGATGATAAGCAAAATCTCTATAAGTTGTATTCATATCAATACTGACATATTGAACATTTTCAAAGTCCTTTTTATCAATATATTGCATATATGAATAAAGGTCATATTTCTTTCTGCTTGGATAAATGTCAATGATTTGAGCGGATTCCCAATCGATGAAAATACAAGCAAATTTATTTTTGAAAGTACCCAAATAAAATTCATCAATAGATAAAACTCTAGGAAGATGAGCAGGTTTCATATCAACATATTGATCGAAGATATTGATAACAGTGGAAGGAGATATATGATTTTTTTCAGCAATCGAAGAGAAAGTATAATTAAGCCTTTTACAATCTTTGAGGACAACGAGAATGGTAGCATTAGAAATTCTTTGTTTACGAGAAGAAAAAGGGTTAGATTCAACAAATGTTTTACCACAATCAATACATTTAAATCTTCTGCATCTGTAATAAATGACAGATTTATTCATATTAAAGAGAGAATGAGATATTTTTCTAAGTTTATAATCTTTGACATGAGAATGAAGACTACCGCATATAGGACAGACTTCAATTTTTTGAGTAAGAGTAATAGAAATAATGATCAAATCATTTTCTCTAGTAATAGATAGATTTTGAACATCAGTAGGTTGTAAACCAAATAAGTTTATAGTATCATAATCCATGAGTTAAGCACTCTCCTTTCATAGTTAAGATTGTTTTCGCAAACAAATGATAACATATGAAAGGACTCTTTTTTTAGCGGGGAGGAAGTGACATGAATATACACCCCACAAATTTTAGAGTAAAAAAAAGACACTCCCCGCTAAATTGAGGAGTAAGGGGTATACCCCGTTAAAATTTAAATATCT
>NZ_WSNW01000001.1:2336089-2563940 GCF_009767585.1 Coprobacillus cateniformis | reverse complement strand
GAGTTAACCGTTTCTCCAACAGGCCACATGGCGCTTGAAGTAGGACTCGAACCTACGACCGATCGGTTAACAGCCGATTGCTCTACCAACTGAGCTATTCAAGCACTTTATAGTGCTTAAATATATTATCACATGAATTTAATTATTGCAATACTTTTTTACAAAAAAAGAAGTCAAAATTTGACTTCTAAGCAAGTTCTCCATTTTTACCCCAATTATCATATTCATCAATCGTCATATATTGATGTGATACTGGTATTTTTGTTATCATTTCAATTTCATTCATCATTGCTTTTACAAACTCTTGTTTATAGGATATTTCAATATGATGAAATAATTGACATTCTATTTTCATGCAATCCATTTCTTTACCTTTAAAATACATCACTTGATTGTCTTCAATATGAATCATCAATTGTTCTTCTTTTTTATTTGGTAAAATAGAAATAAATTTGCCTGCACTTTCTTTAAGTGCTTTTTCTTGTTTAAGTGTTAGTGTTTTTGTAGTAGTAAATCTCATAAATGGCATCTTTCTTTCCTCCCGACTTTCTATTATATGTCATGATTCTAAAAAAATGTGACGAATTATGAATTAAATCATTTGAAAAGTTAATTCACCTAATAACCTGATACCTTCAATAATTTTCTCATTTGTTGGGGTAGAAAAATTCATTCTAAAACTATGACATTCCTTGTTATCATCATCTAAAAATGCATGACCTGGCACAACAGCAACATTTTGAGCCAATGCTTTTTTTACAAATTCTTGCATGTTAACATGTTTTGGTAGCGTTACCCATATAAACATGCCGCCCGTTGGTTTTGTATAATGAACATCTTTATGAAAATGCTTTTCCATTTCTTGTAACATAAGATTACATTTATCTTTATATATCTTTTGAATAACAGCAATATGCTCATCCATATCATATTCTGTTAAATATCTTGCCATGACTTTTTGAGCCCACAAATTAGAATGGACATCACTAGCCTGCTTTGCGACTGTAAATTTATTCACAATTTCTGTTGGACCTATGCAACAGGCAATACGCATTCCTGGAGCAATAATTTTAGATAAACTTGCTGCATAAATCACAAATCCATCCTGATCTAAAGATTTAATAGAAGGAATAGCCGTTCCTTCAAATCTTAAATCACCATACGGGTTATCTTCCAAGATAAGCACTTCATATTGTTTAGCCAATGCTAAGACTTGTTGTCTTACTTCAAATGACATTGTCATACCTGTTGGATTCTGAAAGTTTGGAATTAAATATATAAATTTAGGCTTTGGCTGTGCTTGTAATGCTTTTTCTAAGGCTTCAAGGTCTAATTGTCCCTCTTTATACTCAACACCTCTTAAAATAGCTCCTAATGATTTAAAGGCATTCAATGCACCCAAAAAACTAGGATTCTCACAAACAACTACATCCCCCTCATTACATAAACATTTTGCTGCAAATTCCATAATTTGTTGTGATCCAGAAGTGATAAGCATTTTATCACCTAGTCCAAATACTTTTTCATGTCTATTAAAAAATTTCGTAGCAGCTTCAATCAATCCCTTATCACCCTCAGTAATCCCATATTGTAAAACACTAATAGGATCATTTTTAAGAATATCAGCAGATATCTTTTCAATAGCATCAGTTGGAAATGCGTCTGCCGCTGGATTTCCACCCGCAAAACTAATCATATCAGGATCAGCAGTTGCTTTTAATATTTCTCTAATAGCTGACGCTTTTACATTTGACATCCTTTTCGTAAATTCATATTTCATAATCGATACCCCCTCTTTAATTACTCAATATTATACCGCAATTATCTGATAATAACTAGATATTTCTTTTGACAAGTTATATAATAAAGTTAGGTGGTGATCATTATGCAAGTTATATTTGTTGTATTAAATAAAATTGAATGTTTAGAGGATTTGTTAGCTCGTTTAAAGAAGGCAGGGGTAACTGGAGGAACAATCATAGATTCAACAGGCATGGTTAAATCATTAGAAGAATCTGATGATAGTTATTTATTAGGATCGCTTCGTTTATTTTTAGAAAATCCCCGTCCTGATAGTAAAACCATATTCTTCATTGTCAACAATGAACAAGTTGAGCTCGTAAGAAAAACAGTAAGTGATGCACTAGGTGGCATTGATAATCATGATACTGGCATTGTTTTTGGCATTCCAATCAGTTTTGCTGATGGGTTAATAAAAAAATAAGAAAGAAGTTATTGTCATAAAGAGATGACTCATTCTATTGATAAGCAATAGATTATGTCACCTCTTCTTTTTTATGAATCTCTTGATATTGAAGAAAGAACATTTTCTTTTAACTGACTATGAATAGGAAAGAATATTACTGCTATAAAACATATTCCTAATATGAGGATAACCATGCCATGTATCGGAGTCAAAATCATTTCTCCAATGTCTTTAAACCCCATACCTGTTCTCAGTAAACTAACTATATAAAAGCAAATATAAATCATGACAGCCAATAGATAAATAATAATTCCATAAAACAAATGTATAAAATAAAATTGTTTCTTAGTCATTCCAATAGATCTATAAAGTCCAATTTCAGATTTCAATGAAAGAACCTTTATTTTTCTTTGTAAATATGTTAAAACCATTGTTCCTATTAAAAAAATAAAGAAAAATGAACTATCCTTTAAAATCAATTCAATATTTTGAATACTTCTTAATTGTAATTCACTGCTTGTATCATGATAAGAACTATCTGGATATCTTTTTTGCATTTCAAATAATTCTTTTTTTAATTCAAATACCGAAGACTTAGCAGAAATATCAAAATAACATAATTGTTCATGATCTTCAAAGTACTTTTGATATGTTGAGGAATTTGTTATCACTGCAAAATCATAATTAAAAAGTCTTTCTTCTTTTGGTTTTATATTATTAAACTCAATTGTTCCAACAATATTAAATTCTCTATCAATGGATTTCTCTATTGAATCATCGTACGTATTGATATAGGAAATCATGAGATTATTTCCAACTTTCAAATCTATATCCAATATATTATTATCACATTCCAAATGATCTATAGATAATCCATATCCATTTTCATGTACCTGTATACATGGTTTAACAATCAAAATTTCATTATCATTTTCAGGAAAACGTCCTTGAAGATTGTATTTTGTCAAAACATCCTTGACCATATTTTCATTTTCATAATATAGAATTGACATTTTTTGATATAAAGAGGAAGAATGATTTAAACTTCTTAAACGAACCATGCTTTTTTCATTTTCAATTCCCGGCCATGTTGCATAGATTTTTTGACTATGTATAATTTGAGATTCAAGACCATTAATATTTGTTAATTTATTTAAATCTTTTTGTGAGAATACTTCTTGAGAACTTCTTAATATATAATCAAAATCACTTTTCTCTCTTATTGAATTATTTGTATCAACATATGATTCAACTGAAAGATTCATTAAATCCCCAATCATAATTCCAATAAATATAATAACAATCAAAAGAAAGGATACCATTTTATGGTCAGCAAATTCTTTAAATCCTAAAGAAAGAATATTGATTTTCCGTACTTTTCTAACTCTATTTCTTTTAACCTTTTGCTGAATTTTACCAGTCAAAGGAATAGAATATGCCTGAAATGAAGGAATAAATATGCCTATTAATGAAGTTAACAGACTTAAACAAAATTGAATATAAAATGTTTTATTAACTATAAATATAAATGTTCCACCCATCAATTGATAATAAGCATATAAAACAATGGAAGATAAAAACACTCCTATGATTAACCCTATCAGCAAAGCTATAAAAATCAATATTATACCTTCATAAATAACCATTTTTTGGATCTGTTTAGATGTTGTCCCAATTGCTCTCATTAAAACAAAATTTTCAGTTCTTTTTGCCATTGCAGAAACCATTGTTCCTAACACACCTACAAACCCAACACATATAATCATCCTACTCAATATTTTTGTATAATCACCTTCTTCATAACTATTCTTTAAAGGAGAAGTTGATTGCTGATAATATTTATATGTATTTGTGTTAAATAAAATATCTGTTTCTAATTCCTTTTCAATAATTTCATTCCATAAATTTAAATTATCCTGAGAATATAACAAAGCATCATATTGGTTAGATGTTATTTGAGAAGTTATGATATTTCCTAATGATGTATCATAAATTTGTGTATAATTACTGACAATCCCAACAATTTTATATTCCCTTGTTAATTCTTGACCCTGATACATAATTGACAATTCTATAGTCTGATGAATCTTTTGAGGAATACCAAGATTTAAGAATTGATCTTCTTCTAAGACAATTTCGTCTTGTTGATAAGGCATCCTCCCATCTTCTAGATTTAACTTTACAAGTTCCTGAGCAGTCTTATCTAAAGATGACATTGTCCCTACTTTTTGACCTTGATATTGTACATCACCTAAATCATAAATATATCCTATATCAACATCATCTTCTAACTGTTGAATAACTGAATCATTAGAATTTTTAACAACAGCACTCCACAAACCGTATCTCTCATATCTTTCACGGTATCCTATTTCTTCATATGATGCAAAAAGAATAGATATAATTGTTGATAAAACAAATACCATTACTAAAGAGATAAAGACAAACTTATAAAACTTTTTTTGTTTACGAATATTATCATAGGCAATTTTTTGTATATAATTATGCTTAAACATGTTGATCACCTACAATTTGGCCATCTTCTATGGTAATAATACGATCTGCCTTGTTTGCCATCATCGCATCATGCGTAACCATCACTATAGTTTGATTATATCTACGTTGCGATATTTTTAAAAGATCCATAACTTCTTCACTATTCTGTGAATCTAAATTACCTGTTGGCTCATCCAATAAAATAATAGTTGGTTTAGATGCTAAGGCTCGTGCAATCGCAACTCTTTGCTGCTGTCCACCTGACAACTCATCAATATAAGAAAGTTTCTTTTCTTCCAAACCCAACATCCGAATAATATCTTCAACGTATTCAGAATCCTCTTTTCGTCCATCTAAACGCATTGGTAAAATAATGTTCTCATAGACATTTTGACTTGGTATAAGATTGAAAAATTGAAAAACAAAGCCAATCTGTCTTCTTCTTAAAATTGTCAGTTCGTCTTCTTTCAAGTCATATAAAGAGATATCCTGGATGATAACCTCTCCACTATTTGGCTTTTCTAAACCTCCCATAACATGAAGCAATGTTGATTTCCCACTTCCACTTTTCCCAACAATCGTAACAAATGTTCCTTCTTCAATATCCAAATGAATATTCCTTAAAGCATAGACTTCAGTTTCATTTTCTCCATATACCTTACTCACTTGACACATTTTTACAACTGATTTCGTAATTCCCACCTCCTATCTTTATTATGAATAACAATTCTTACATTTTCATGACACTTTAAATTTATTATTCATTTGATAACGTGGAAAAAGAATTTCAAAGACAACGCCATTACGATCATTATAAGCCTGGATACTGCCATGATGTTTTTCAATAATCTCTTTCGATAAAGCCAATCCAATACCAACACCCTGTTGTTTCTTTGTATGATAAAACCTTTCAAAAATATGAGGTAAATCTTTCTCTTGAATAGCTTCACCATCATTATAAATAAACATCTTTAAATATTGCTGATGTTCTAGAAATGTTATATCTATACGACTACAAGTTTGTTCTAATGAATTTTTTAATATATTAGATAAAGCTTCTTGTAACCAACTTTCATCATAATAAAAGCACGTTTCTAATTCTTCAATATGTATCTGAATTCGTGTTTTCTTTATTAAAGGTTGTAAAGACTGCATAGATAATTGTATAACTTCCTGGATAGACTGATACTCAAATTCAAATTCAATTTGACTGCTTTGTAATTTTGCTAATGTTAAAAGACTGTTAATTAAATATTTCATTTTTTCAATCTGCTGATTAATTTCTTCAAAATAATTGTCTTGTATCTTTCCATCTAACAGTAGATCATTATATATAGATATGCTTGTAAGAGGTGTTTTTAACTGATGACAAATATCTTCAATCATTTGACGAAGTTTATCTTTTTCCTGTTGAATAACCTTTTCATAAGCAACCGTTCTTTTTTTTAAACGCATCATTTCATTATACAGTAAACCCAAATCACCATCTTTTATAATTGTTTGTTGATCGTTAGCGGCATAAGCAATCACTTCACGCATTTCACAATATAATTCTTTGACAACATTTTGAAAACTAATATAAAGACTCCCCATTAAAATAATTCCAAGAACAAACATAATATCTCTTGAAAAACCAACCAAATAAATGATAATAAATAAAAACAAAATAATCAAAGCTATATACTTTAATCTTATAAATTCTCTATTATTCGTCTTCATATAGCACCTCTTTATTGAGCCTGTAACCAATTCCTCTCACTGTTTCTATATAAGAATGGCCATGATATATTCCTAATTTATCACGTAACCTTTTGACATGTACTGAAAGTGTATTGTCCTCCACAAAATTATTCTCTTGATCAATGGCTTCTAAAAGTTGGCTCCGTGTCAATACTTGATTCTTATGAATCATTAACATTTTTAAAATATCAAAATCAATAGTAGAAAGATGAACTTCCTGTTTTTCAATAAATACTTCTCTACGTTGTAAATCAATTTGTAAGTTCCCAACTATCATTTTATCCTGTAAAGATTGACTACGTCTTAAAAGAGCTTGTAGTCTTGCATAAAGTTCTTTAATTCGAAATGGTTTTGTCATATAATCATCTCCACCACTATTCAACCCTTTGACTAACATCTCTTCATTATCATTAGCTGTTAAAAAAAGGATTGGTAATTGAGATTGTTTTCTTATATACTCGCAAAGCTCAATTCCATCTCCATCTGGTAATTGAATATCCACTACAAGTATATCAAAAGTCATATGCTGAAACATCCTTATAGCAAGATTATAACAGTCAGCAACTTCTATTTGATAATCTTTCACTTCTAGAGCTGCTTTTAAGGACTTTGCTAATGCTATATCATCTTCTACTATTAATACTTTCTTCATAATTTATTCCCCCTTCATTCTATTATATATTGGTGACACTTTTGTGACAAAAGAAAAAGAACATTTCAGTTCTTTTCGTTTATTTTTATATTTAATTAATAACTTTATCTTCAATAGATTCTTTTAAATGCTGTAACCTTTCAATACTCTCCTTAGAGAAGATTTCTTCAGGATCGCTCACACCATCATTAGCAAGCATAACTAAAGAAATCCAAACTAAGACATTATAAATGTTAATCAAATGGTTTTCTTTAAAGTTCTCTACTCTTTCTCGAGATAACCATTCAATTTCCTTGAGATGATTTTCCACAAAATCATCCAATTCATTAATATATGTATACCCCATATAATGGAATCTTTGAATTAAACGTGACTGCGATATTAATTCAGAATCACGCTCAAATTTAAATTGAAATTCAGTATGTAGCTTTTCTAAAATGCCATTTATACGTGGAGATGTATTCACATACTGAATTAAAGAATTAACATTTATATCTGTTTTAAGAATCTTTTCAATATGGACAATGCCTTTATTATATTCATCTACTTCTTTTGCAATATGAACAAACTCCTCATCTAGCAGTTCTAATGATGCAGATAATCTTGTTAAACGTCTACGAATATCTTTAGGTATTTCATACTGTGATTTATATCCTAATCCATGTTCAATTTCTGCCCAAGAATGTTGCAAAGTGGTTCTAATCTGTAATTCAAAAATAATATCTTTATATGCTGAATACTCAATAAACTGACATCTCTCATCATTAAATTTAATTAAAAGATGTAATGAATTATATCCAAAGTCTATACGATCATCATAGTTTTTCTTTCTTTTATCATTATATTCTATAACCTCAAAATTATCTTTTACACATTCATAAATACGATCAACATCATTTTCAAACAAAGTAATAATACGACAAGCCACAACATCTGTAATCTCATTAATATCCTGATATCTGTTTTTGTATGTGATTTTTTTCATCAAAGCATCTTCACTCTTAATACGTATTGCCATATTTGATATACGGAAATGATTTGTATCTATAATACGTGTAAAGATATCATCAATATCGTGTTTTAAAGAACGATATATCTCCTGGTTATCATGAAATTGTTTAATTATCTTTTTTGCAGAATTATGCATAAACTCACCTCATATATTTATTATACACTTCGTATATGAAATATAAATGAACATTTATAATATTTTACACAGGCTCTAATGATTCGTTTTATTAAGATAATAATTAAACACTACTTAGGTAATATATGTGTTTATTTAGACTAACAAAAAAGAGTAGAATTCTCGGTATTTTAAATTCTCATGGGGAGAAGGTACCCCTTTAAATTTTGAAGCGGAGTACTTTTTTCTCTATTTAAATTTTCAAGCGGACAAAATATCCGCTTTTTTTGTTATAATTAAACTTGCCTAGTTCTATAATTATGATGAATGATAACGACAAAAAACTTTTAAAACTTTTTGATATTGAAGAAGATTCTGTTCAATCTTTCAATATTGATCTTACTGAAAACAAATATTTGATATCTATTGTTTTTAACACAAAACTTCATTGTTGCCCGCATTGTGGTTCTATAAATCTATACAGTAAAGGATATAGTCACGGCACCCTTTCCAGTGCCCCTATTAATAATAAGGTTTGCAAGATTAATTATAAAATAAGACGATATCACTGTAATGATTGTAACGCCTATCCTACTGTTGATAATCCAATATCATATAAAGGAAAACAGTTTACTAAGACAGCTATTATATGCATACTTGAAGGTTTAAAGCCTTATAATGCCACATATTCTCAAATAGCTAGATCTTATGATGTATCTACGACTAAAATAATTGATATCTTTGATACATTTGTTCAGATACCACGGAAAACATTTCCTCGTATTCTTTTAATAGATGAGTTCTATTTTGGTAGTAAAGCGAAATACAAATATCCTAGTATATTTATGAATTTTGAAAACAATCTCATTATTGATATTGTAAAGTCCAGAACTCATGAAATATTATCACCTTACTTTTTTCAGATTCCAAAAAAAGAAAGAGAAACAGTTGAATATGTATGCACCGACATGAGCTTTACATTCAAACCACTTCTCCCAACATTCTTTCCGAATGCCACCCTTATTATAGATCATTTTCATTTGACAAAACACATTAATGGTCAATTAAATAAAATAAGAAAACGAATTATGAACAATTATAAATCCAATAAGAAAACACTATACTACCGTTTATTAAAACATAGATATAAATTATTATTAAAATCAGCTAATAATATTGATGACGATACCTTTAGTAAAGATAGAATCCTAGAATACACGACAACAGAAAATGGCATTTTAGAAGTTTTACTTGGTATAGATAAAGAAATAAGTGAGGCATATAAAATAAAGGAAGAATATCTTGCGTTTGATCAATGTCAAAAAGAAAATATTAACACTTGTGATAAGGAAGCAGAATTAAGATCTTTGATTAAAAGATGTAAAAAATCAGGAATTGAAGAAATGAATGAACTCGCTGATACTTTAGAAACTTGGAAAACAGAAATACTAAATTCTTTTACCTGGATTGGCAATAGAAGAATTTCTAATGGACCTATAGAAGGTAAGAATAATTATATAAAGAAGATACTATCCAATGCTAATGGATTAACTAACTTTGAAAGAGCTAGAAATAGAATTATGTATTCTCAAAACAAATATGAAACATATTCATCTAGTGAACATAAAACTAAAATAAAAGAGGATAAAGATCCACGAGGATCATACGAAAAAAATAAATAGGAGAAAAGAACTAGGCATTTGTCCTCTCCAAAGTTTAAAGGGGAATAATAATTTTCATTATTACTCCCCCTCATTATTTAAAGCGATTTTGTTCTCTCCGCTTCAAAATTTAAAGCACCGAATTCTCTACTCTACTTGAAACTCTTCTACCTTTGTTCCTTTCATATGTACATAGACCATACCAACGATTCCTACTGCAAAGAAAACAATAGAAATCAATTGTGCCATACGAATTGGTCCAAACATTAAACTATCAGTTCTTAGACCTTCTACAAAAAATCTGACAACTCCATAGAATACAAAATATCCAAAGAACTGCATACCAATATGTTTCTGGAATTTTCTTATAACAAAGATAATTAATAAGAAAGCAATAATATTACCAACGGATTCATACAGAAATGTAGGATGATGATATGCTCCATCAATATACATATTTTGAATAATAAAATCTGGTAAATGTAAAGAATTTAAAAATTTCAAACTCACTTCACTTCCAAATGCTTCATGATTAAAGAAATTCCCCCAGCGTCCACATGCTTGAGCAATCAAGACTCCTGGCATAATTGCATCACCTGCAACTAAGAAAGGAATATTTCTCTTTTTAAAGAAGAAATAACTATAAATTAATCCAGTGAAAATTCCACCTTGAATCGCTAACCCACCATGCCATACAGCAAATATCTCAAGTGGATTAGAAATATATACCTCATTGAATGTAAAGATGACATACCAAATACGAGCACCTATAATACCTATAAATAATAATGCGAAGAAATAATCAGATAAAATTTCTTTATTATACCCTAATTGTTTAAAACGATATTGACCCAAAGCATACGCAATGAAAGCACCAGTCAAAATGACAATTGCATACCATTGGATACTAATAGGTCCAATCGTTACAAAAGTACTAAAATCCTTAAAGAATTCCATTAAGATTTACTCTTAATATTATCCAGGATTCTATTCACAAATTCTTTACTAGAATCAAATCCTGAATCTTTCAACTGCATATTCATAACTGCTGCTTCAATAATCGCTGACATACTTCTTCCTCCTGTTACAGGAACAACAATTTTAGGTATTTGTATAGATAATATTTCTTCAGTCACATCGTCTTCTTCAACACCAATTCGTGTATACTCACGAGATGGTAACCATCTATCTAGTTGGATAATAAGATCAACGTTATCCTTTGGTAAAATAGAAGCCACTCCAAACATCTTAGAAACATCAATAACTCCTATCCCTCTAATTTCAAGCAAGTTTCTTAAAACCTCAGGTGCTCTCCCAACAATATTTTGACCAATATGATAAAGTTCAATAGCATCATCAGCAATCAGCAAATGACCTCTTTTAATTAATTCGAGAGCAATTTCTGATTTACCAATTCCACTATCACCTCTAATAACAACGCCTTTTCCATAAATATTCAAGAAAACCCCATGAATAAGTGTTTCTGGTGCCAAAGCTTCATCCAACGTTCCAGTTAAATCAATAGAAACACGTCCAGTTGCCTGCATGGTTTCAAAGATTGGGAAATTTCTTTTGACTGCTATATTTTTTAATATTTCTGGACATTCATATCCTTTTGCAATGATAATACAAGGTGTTTCATCATTTGCAAGTTTAGAGAAACAAGCCAATTGAGACTCTTTGCTCATTTCTCTTACAAATGCAATTTCCTTTTCACCAAACAAAATAATTCTTCTAAAATCCGTATGTTTAAAAAATCCTGCCAACTCAAATCCAGGTCGATTAATTTCAGCAACAAATATTTCTCTTTCTAAAGATTCTTCATCACCAGAGACTTGTTTAAATGACATTGACTTAATCAATTCTTTTAGCTTTACCGATTTACTCATATTTTCCTCCTACTCTAACACTTTCTTAAGAAAGCGTCCTGTATGGCTTTCAGCACATTTAGCAACTTTTTCAGGTGTACCTGATACTACAATTGTACCACCATTGTCGCCACCTTCCAATCCCAAATCAATAATATGATCAGCAACCTTGATAACATCTAGGTTATGCTCAATAACAATAACTGTATCTCCTTGATCAACAATACGATTTAAAACCTCAATTAAGCGTGCTACATCATGACTATGCAAACCAGTTGTTGGCTCATCTAAAATATAAACAGTTTTTCCAGTTGCCTTCTTTTGAAGTTCACTTGCTAATTTGACACGTTGTGCTTCTCCCCCAGAAAGAGTTGTTGCGCTTTGACCTAACTTAACATATCCTAACCCAACATCAGAGATCGTTTGAATCTTAGAACGTATACGAGCTAAATTATCAAAAAAATCAATAGCATCTTCAATTGTCATCTCTAAAACATCATAGATTGTCTTATCTTTGTATGTGACTTGTAAAGTTTCTTCATTATAGCGTTTTCCACCACATTCTTCACATGGTACATAAACATCAGGCAAGAAATGCATACTAATACGTTTAACACCATCACCTTGACAAGCTTCACAACGCCCACCTTTCACATTAAATGAGAAACGTCCTTTGTCATACCCACGTATTTTTGCTTCTGGTGTTTTCGCAAATAAATCCCTGATATCATCAAAAACACCAGTATATGTAACTGGATTAGAGCGTGGCGTTCTACCAATTGGATCCTGTGAAACTTCAATGACTTTATCAACATTCTCCAATCCTAGAATTTCTTTATGTAATCCTGGTTTTTCTTTAGAATGATAAAGTTTAGCACGCACAGCCTTACATAAGATTTCATTGACTAAAGTAGACTTTCCACTTCCAGAAACTCCTGTCACACAAATGAATTTCCCTAATGGGAATTTCACATTAATATTCTTTAAATTATTTTCTTTAGCACCTTTAATTTCAATAAACAGACCATTTCCTTTTCGGTGTTTTTTAGGAACAGGAATTGAGTATTCGCCAGATAAATATTTTCCAGTAATTGAATTTGGATTTTTCATTATTTCTTCAGGAGTTCCTGCAGCAATCACCTCACCACCATGAACACCTGCTCCTGGTCCAATGTCAATAATATAATCAGATGCTCTCATTGTATCTTCATCATGTTCAACAACAACAACACTATTACCCAAATCACGCATATTACACAAGGTTTGAATTAACTTTTCATTATCTCTTTGATGTAAACCAATAGAAGGTTCATCTAAAACATATAGAACTCCAGTTAAACGAGAACCAATCTGAGTCGCTAAGCGAATACGTTGTGCTTCACCACCAGACAATCCACCTGCTCTTCTTGATAATGTTAAATAACCTAATCCAACATTATTTAAGAAAGTCAATCTATCTTGTATTTCTTTAATAATTAATTTTGCTATTTTGGCTTCAGTTTCATTTAATTTTAATTCATTCATAAAATTTAAAGCCTTTTCAATAGACATATCTGTAAATTGACTAATATTTATTCCACCTACAACAACACTAAGAACTTGATCATTTAAACGTCTACCCTGACAAGTTGGACAAGTGTGCTCAGCCATAAATGAAGCATACCATTCTTTCGACCAAGATGATGTTGTTTCCTCAAAACGACGCTCAATCAAAGTCTTCACACCTTCAATATATTTTGTGGTTTTAGAAACATTCCCAGAACTTGATTCAATAGTATAAGTAATTGGACGATCTGAACCCCTCAAAATAATTTTCAATTCCTTCTTGCTAAAATCTTTTAAAGGCTTATCTAAATCAATATTATATTCTCGACATAAAACTAAAAATCTTTGCCATTCAATACGATCAGTTCCCACAGATGTTTTAAAGTAACGCAAACCACCCTGATTAATACTCAACGACCAATCTGGAATTAATAAATCATCATCAACTTCATTCTTAACACCGATTCCCTTACAATCAGGACATGCACCTAATGGATTATTAAAAGAAAATAATCTTGGCTCCAATTTAGGAACACTAAAACCACAGTGAGGACATGCCAAATGTTGTGAAAATAACTTCTCTGTCTTTTCACTTAAATTTTCAACAATCGCTTCTCCACCAGTTAACTTTAACGCAGTCTCTAAAGAATCAGCTAAACGAGAACGATATCCTTCCTTTTTTACAATTCTATCAACAACAACATCAATGTTATGTTTCTTGTTTTTATCTAAAATAATTTCATCTTCTAACAACATGCTTTCGCCATCAACCTGAACTCTTACAAAACCATCTTTCATTAATTCTTCAAATAAATCCTTATGAGTTCCTTTTTGATTTTTACACATTCTTGCCAAAACCTGTAGCTTTGTTCCATCTTTATATGCATCAATTGCATCCACCATTTGTTTAATTGTTTGTGACTCAATTAAAACATGATGCTCAGGACAATAGGCATGTCCAACTCTTGCATATAACAATCTTAAATAATCAAAAATTTCTGTGACTGTTCCAACAGTTGAACGAGGATTGTTCGAAGTTGTCTTTTGATCAATCGCAATTGATGGTGAAAGTCCTTCAATACTATCAACATCTGGCTTTTCAACCCCACCCAAGAATTGTCTGGCATATGCACTTAAAGATTCAACATATCGTCTTTGTCCTTCTGCATAAATTGTATCAAAAGCCAATGATGTCTTTCCACTCCCAGATAGTCCAGTCATAATAACCAATTTATCCCTAGGAATTTCAACATCAATATTCTTTAAATTATTGACTCTTGCTCCTTTAATAATAATTTTATCCTTATTCATATTTTTTCTTTAAACTCCTTAATATCTTTTCCTGACTTAAACCCTGTAATTGCAAATCATAGGCTTCATCCAAAATCATTTTCAATTGTTTATTTTGTTGAAAACCATTCTGAATCAATATATATCCATTAATTAGTGGCTGAGGTGCCTGCATTCCCAATCGTGCTATTTTATCTTCTATAAAAGTAAAGAAAGCATCATATTGTTCTTGAGCTACTTTCCCTCTCCCTAACTTATCACAACAACTTATACAAATCAAATCATTCATAGAAACTTTTCCATCAATTTTCTTTAATAATCTAAGATAGGATAAATCTTTTCCATGATTTCTTGCCATATTCATAAGATGCATATGATACATAATCATTGTTGATATATATTGTCTTTGTTTCTTAGATTGAATCATTTTAACCTTTTGAAAGACTTTAACACCAGCTTCATTATGCTGTGGTGCATGACCATCAGCTGTCGTCACTAAAGGCTTTCCAATATCATGCAAAAGACAGGACCACATAAATGATAAAGGGGCATCTGTCTTATGCTTTGTTAAAGCAGCCACATCAATGACTAACATCGTATGTGTAAAGACATCACCTTCAGGATGATAGTCTAAACGTTGATGAGTTGTTATTAAATCACTTAAATAAAACGGTAAAGCTTTAATCCTTTTTAAAAATTCAAATCCTATTGATGGTCTAGGTGACATCAAAATCTTACAATATTCGCCATAGATTCTCTCTATTGATAGATGCTTCAGCATTCCTTGCTGAACCATTTGATAACATAAATCTAACGTTTTCTCTTCTACAGTCATCTCGAATCTTGCTATAAACTGTGCAATTCTTAAAACACGTAAAGGGTCCTCAACAAATGATTGAGGATCCACACAACGAACCTGATGCTTTTTAATATCATCCAATCCACCACATAAATCAATGATTTCTTCATTTTGATAATCATACATCAATGCATTCATTGTCAAATCTCTTCGCTTCACTGCCTTTTCAAGAGGAAGTTCAGGATTGATTATAACTTCAAAATCCTGATGTTTTTCGCCTACCTTTTTTTCTTGACGAGGTAGGGCAAAATCATATCCCTTTAGATTTTCCAGCTGCATAATCGCAAACATTTTTCCAAAAGTATTCACAACTCCGTATTTTGCTAACAAATCATGAAGTTGCTCATAAGTCATATGATAAACCTCTACATCAACATCATGTTCTCCTGAGTTCTTCAAGATAACATCTCTAACACTTCCACCAACAATATAAACTCTTCCACCTTGAGCTAATATATCATCAAAGATAGTTCTGGCTAATTGATTAAGTTCCATCACTTTTCACCTTTAAGTTCCATAATCATATCTCTTAATTCCATCGCACGTTCAAAATCAAGAACCTTGGCAGCCTGTTTCATTTCTTTCTCTAAATCATCAATTAATTTCTTCTTCGCTTTCTTATCAGCCTTTTTACCTTTTTTAAGAAGTGAAGTCGCTTCATCAATTGTTTCTTTTCCTTGTATCAAATCACGAATTTCCTTATGAATTGTTTGTGGAGTAATATGATGTTCTCTATTATACTCTTCTTGAATCTCTCGGCGACGACTTGTTTCATCAATCGCCTTTTTCATAGAATCAGTCATATTATCACCATACATAATGACTTTTCCATGCGCATTACGTGCAGCACGACCAATTGTCTGTATTAATGAACGCTGACTTCTTAAGAAACCTTCCTTATCAGCATCTAAGATACAAACAAGTGAAACTTCTGGCAAATCGAGACCTTCTCTTAATAAGTTAATACCAATTAAAACATCATACTTCCCAAGACGTAAATCTCTTAAGATTTCTGTTCTTTCCAAAGTTTTTGTATCAGAATGAAGATAAGCTACTTTCATCCCCATTTCTTTGAGATAAGCACTTAAATCTTCGGCCATTCTCTTTGTTAAAGTTGTAATCAAGACTCTCTCATTCTTTTCAATGCGATCATTAATCTCACTAATAATATCATCAATTTGATTCTTTGAAGGACGAACTTCAATAATTGGATCAAGCAATCCAGTCGGTCTAATAATCTGTTCAGCAAAAGTACCATTGGTTCTTTCTAATTCATAATCACCTGGTGTAGCTGATACATAAATGACCTGATTAATAATCTTTTCAAATTCTTCAAAACGCAGCGGTCTATTATCAAGAGCACTAGGTAATCTAAATCCATATTCCACCAATGTCTCTTTACGACTTCTATCACCATTAAACATGCCTCTAACTTGTGGTAACATCACATGACTTTCATCTACTATCATTAAAAAATCATCAGGAAAATAATCAATTAGAGTATAGGGTCTCTGTCCTGCTTGTCTTCCATCTATATGACGTGAATAATTCTCAATTCCTGGGCACATTCCAACTTCTCTTAACATTTCAATATCATGGCGAGTTCGCTGGTCTAATCGCTCATATTCCAAAGGTTTCATACCTTCTTCAAAATACTTTAATCTTTCTTTTAATTCTTCCGCAATCGTATCACACGCTTTTAACATCTGATCTTTTCTTGTTACATATCCATAAGCTGGATAAATTGTATATGTCTTATAACTTCCTAGTGTTTTTCCTGTTAAGGGATCAGCTTCACTAATACGTTCAACCTCATCACCAAATAACTCAATACGTATTAACCAACTTTCAGTATGACCTGGAACTATTTCAATAACATCTCCTCGAACTCTAAAGGTTCCTTTCGATTGTTCAATATCATTTCTTTGATATTGACGATCAACTAAATATGTTAATAACTCTTTACGATCTATTTCCTGTCCTACCCTTAACGAAAAAATCATTTCTCGATACTGTTCTGGATTTCCTAATCCATATATTGAAGCAACTGATGCCACAACGATTGTATCTCTTCTTTCTAGTAAAGAGTTCATTGCTGCAGAACGTAACATTTCAATTTCATAATTGGTTTGAGCAGTTTTATCTATATAAACATCACTTTTAGGAATATATGCTTCAGGTTGATAAAAATCAAAGTTAGAAACAAAATATTCCACACGATTTTCAGGAAAGAATTCTTTTAACTCTGAATATAACTGCCCTGCCAACGTTTTATTATGTGCTAAAACCAATGTTGGTTTATTGACTTCGGCAATAACATTAGAAACAGTAAAAGTTTTTCCTGTCCCTGTACCTCCTAATAAAACCTGCTCTTTTTGACCTGCTCGTATACCCTCTACCAATTGTTTAATAGCAGTTGGCTGATCTCCCATTGGAGAATATTCAGAAACAAGTTTAAACTTTTCCATTTCTAACACCCCTTTACTTAATTAATTCTGTCACCTTTAAATACTGTGCATCTTCTAATTCTTGATAAATATGATATAACAATGCACTTAATACTATTGTTGCATCATTTTTGTCATATATACCATTAACCGCTAATCCATATCTCTTTTCAAAAGCTTTTAATGCCTCTTCTGTTGCCTTTGAATAATATCCATCAACTCTATCAACTTTATATCCAAGCTCTTTTAACATTTCCTGCATATACTGGATATTATCATCAACTTGATCATATTGATATGGTCCCTTAAATTCCCCAATATGAAAATCATCGATAGATTGAGACTTAACTTCATAATCAGGTTTAAATCCCTCACCATTTATATTATTTCCATTTGGTGTTAACCATTTTGCATTTGTATATTTCAAAACAGATGAATCAGATAAAGTTAATTGCGTTTGCGCAATTCCCTTACCATATGTTTTTGTTCCTACGAGTTTATAATTTAAATATTCTTTCAATGCTCCAATCATAACTTCTGATGCACTAGCAGTATCTCCATTACAAAGTACATAGCCATTTTCAAAATGATATTTTTGTATATCTGTAGACTTAAATGATTCTATTTTTCCTGAAACAGTCTGAGTAGATACCAAAACTTTATCTTTTTCAATAAATAAATCCAAAATATCTTGAGCAGCCTTTAAATATCCGCCACCATTATCTCTCAAATCAATAACAAGTGTTTGAATATTCTCCTTTTGAAATGCTTTCAATGCTTCCTCAACATATGCTGCTGTTCCTTCACCAAATGTTGTCATCTGTAAATAACCAATTTTCTCTTGGCCAGATGTTCTGATTTCATAACTTAATGAAGTTTCAACACTTGCACGTTTCGCAGTCAAATCTATAGATTTTCCATTCCTTAAAACTTTTAAGGCTACTGAAGTACCACTTTCTCCAGAAACTGCATTCTTAATCTTTTCAGAACTATACCCAGCAACCGAAGTTCCTTGTACATGTGTAATAATATCACCACTTAAAAGTCCTGCCTGTTCTGCTGGAGTTCCTTTATATACAGCCAAAACAACTCCACCTACTGATATTGTTGAAAAGGTAATTCCTATTCCTTGGACAGATCCATTAATTGAATCTGTTAGACTCTGGGCTTCTTGTGTACTTAAATAGGAAGTATATGGATCACCTAATGCTGCAACCATACCATATAACATACGATCCTTGAGTGAGTTCTCACTTTCTGTTGTATCTAAAAAATCACTTTCTATTGCTTTATAAATTTGATCATACAAACTCTGTGATGTTTTTTGATTCGTCTTCTCTTGAGAGCCTCGATAGAAATAGCCACCACCTGCTCCTATCACTAAACATAAAAGACAACCAACAATATAGAACGGTTCTTTTCTTAACTTCTTTTTCTTCTTATTTTCAAATTCAAAATTATCCATAACCACACCTCGCCCAACTATTTTACCATATATTTCCACAAAATATAACCAACAACATCTATTTCTTCAAAAACCGATAACATATTATCAAAATAAATATATATTCTCAATTTACCAAGATGAGTTATAAGACAAACGAACATGACTTTTCAAATTTTTAGCACATATTATGCTACTTAATTATATATGCATTGATATTATAGCATATATTGTTGCGTAAATATATATAAAATGCAACTTTTTCAAGTTCTTGGTAAACAATTCTATAACCACAAAAACAACAAAAGCAATCTTTACGACTGCTCTTTTAAAAATTTCTGTATACATTGATAAGTCTCTTCACTCACAATATGTTCTAAACGGCAAGCATCATCCTCTGCCTGCTTTTCACCAACACCTAAATTAATGAGAAACTGTGTTAACGTCGTATGACGATTATACACATTTTCAGCAATTTTTCTGCCTTCTGCAGTAAAATCAATATAACCTTTTTGATCAACAATAATTAATTGAGATTCTTTTAAAAGTTTAATTGCACGCGAAACACTTGGTTTTGAAAAATTCATTGTATTCGCAATATCAATAGATCTCACATACTGATTCTTATTTTTTAACATTAAAATTGTTTCTAAATACATTTCTCCAGATTCATGCAAATCCATTATGGTCACCTCATATCTTTTATTATTATATCACAAATGACTATCCTAATGCCACATCTAAAACCATCATCACAACAAATCCAATGGCAAATCCAATTGTCGCAATATTTGAATGCGCTCCTTTTGAAGCTTCCGGTATCAGTTCTTCTACAACAACATAAATCATCGCACCAGCTGCGAAAGCCAATAAATATGGTAAAATAGGAACAACAAATTGAGATAAAAGTATTGTTATTACAGCACCAATAGGTTCAACTATACCAGAAGCAGTTCCATACAAAAAAGCCTTACCTTTAGATATTCCTTCACTCTTTAGCGGCATTGATATAATAGCACCCTCTGGAAAATTCTGAATAGCAATTCCAATAGCTAAAGCAAGTGCTCCCATTAAAGAAACATCACTATTCCCCATCAATACACCTGCAAAAACAACTCCAACTGCCATTCCTTCAGGAATATTATGTAATGTCACAGCCAAAACCAACATAGTTGTTTTTTGTAACTGAGATTTCTTTCCTTCTATCTCATTATCCAAATGCATATGTGGCACAGTATGATCCAACACTAACAAAAATCCAATTCCAAGCAAAAAGCCAATTGCTGCAGGCAAAAACGCAAATTTACCTAAAGATTCTGACATATCAATTGCTGGTATAAGTAATGACCAAACTGAAGCAGCTATCATGACTCCTGAAGCAAAACCTAATAATATCTTTTGAACAAGCGTACTCATTTTCTTAGACATAAAGAATACGCAAGCAGATCCTAATGTTGTTCCTATAAATGGAATGAGTAATCCTAAAATAATAGTTGTATTCATCATTTTTCTCCTCCCTTTATATCATCCTTACTATAACTGATTTTAGAAAACAGGTCAAAAGATATGCAAAGAAAAAATATCTACAATACTAGTATTTGTTATAAAAATGAAGATTCTTTAAATCATATGACTATCCTCTATCATATTGTAGTCCTTTAAGATATTCTGCATGTTTCTAAACTTCAATGCTTTCATATCTCAGTTCGATATTCATACTATGAGCCATATCAATCACAGTTATACTTGAGCGATTTCAAATAAATCACTTCATTTCATATTTCATCAGAAATAGAAATATGATTATAGAATCTTTATTTTTCTTCAACAAAACATTAATCAATCGTAGGTTTCCATTGACTACTGAATCTTCACACAATGTTTCGCATATAAAAAACGCATAACAATCACCAAATCATTATTGAATATATGAAAGTGAAACTCAGCGTATTGTCAGTATAAATATATCAGAATAAATTTCTTTATCATCTAAGTTTATCTCTCATATTTTTCAACATCAATTGTTGTGAAGATAAAAAAGAGTCCCTCATGGGACTCTCATCATTATTTACTTAATTCAGCGAAATATTTAATAGTTCTAACCATGTTAGAAGTATATGAATTTTCGTTATCATACCAAGCAACAGTTTGAACTTCAGTAGTTCCGTTATCTAATGGTTTAACCATAGTTTGAGTTGCATCGAATAATGATCCGTAGTTAATTCCGATAATATCAGAAGATACTAATTGTTCTTCAGTATATCCGAATGATGGAGTTGCTGCTGCTTTCATAGCTGCATTAACTTGTTCTACTGTTACTTCACCTTCAACAACTGAAGTTAAGATAGTTGTTGATCCAGTAGGAACTGGTACACGTTGAGCTGAACCAATTAATTTACCATTTAATTCAGGGATAACTAAACCAATAGCTTTAGCTGCACCTGTAGAGTTAGGAACGATATTAACAGCAGCTGCACGAGCTCTTCTTAAATCACCTTTTCTATGAGGTCCATCTAATACCATTTGGTCACCAGTGTAAGCATGTACTGTTAACATGATACCTGATTTGATTTTAGCTAAGTTATTTAAAGCGTTAGCCATTGGTGCTAAACAGTTTGTAGTACAAGAAGCTGCTGAAATGATTGTATCATCTGCAGTTAAGATACCTTCGTTTACACCAAATACAACTGTTGGTAAGTCATTTCCTGCTGGTGCAGAGATAACAACTTTTTTAGCTCCTGCATCAATATGAGCTTGAGATTTAGCTTTAGATACATAGAATCCAGTACATTCTAAGACTACATCTACTCCTAATTCTCCCCAAGGTAATTCAGCTGCATTAGCTTTTGCATAAATTTTGATTTCTTTTCCATCAACTGTGATAGAATCTTCACCAGCTACCACTGTATCTGCTAAAGCATATCTTCCTTGTGCTGAATCATATTTTAATAAATGTGCTAACATCTTAGGATCTGTTAAATCGTTAATTGCTACAATTTCATATCCTTCAGCACCAAACATTTGTCTAAATGCTAGACGTCCAATACGTCCGAAACCGTTAATTGCTACTTTTACTGCCATTTTCTTGACATCCTCCTTGATTTATTTTATGCCTCTATTATAGTCTACAAAACTAAATAAATCAATAAAAGTTGTAACGAATATATAAAAAAATTCACAAGAGACACAATGTAAACACTTCCAAGCAGAAAAAGACTTTTTCCAACACAATATATATAAAAATAAACACTTTTTTCCATTTTAAAAAATAAAATTTCCATTATTTGATGAAACATGAAAGACAATTCACATTCCTTTTAATTTTATGAATATTCAATGAAAATCACTCTATAATGAACTATGGAGGTTATAGGAAATGCACTTTATACCAACTGTAATTTTAAAAAAACAATCTAAAGAATATGCTTATGATATATTCTCTAGACTCTTAGAAGATCGTATTATTATGTTATGTGGAGAAATTAATGATGAGGTTGCCAGTTCTATTGTTAGCCAATTATTATACTTAGAATCACTTGATTCAAGTGCTGATATCTATATGTATATCAATTCACCAGGAGGTAGTGTCTCTGCTGGTCTAGCAATTTATGATACCATGAATTTTGTAAAGTGTGATGTGTCAACAATAAGCATTGGTCTTTCTGCCAGCATGGGCGCTTTTTTATTGGCTGCTGGACAAAAAGGAAAACGTTGTGCCTTACAAAATAGTGAAATCATGATTCATCAGCCATTAGGTGGAACGAATGGACAAGCAAGCGATATTGAAATTACCACAAAGCATATATTAAGACAAAAAGAAAAATTAAATAAATTATTATCTGAAATGACTTCTCAACCATTAAGAAAGATAAAAAAGGATACTGATCGTGATTATTTCATGAATGCTTATGATGCCTTAGAATATGGTCTTATTGATGAAGTTCTTACGAAAGATAAATAAGAGAACACCTTATTATATTGAAGGTGTTTTTTTCTCATTATAAAAATAAAAAAACAAACAGAAAATACTCTGTTTATTCCTTTAAAGAGATACATAAATGTTCATCTTCTATAGTTAATTCTTGAATTGGTAAATCTATTTTATAATAACAAGAATTGTTATGAACCACAAAATGATCATCATGTATAAGTTGTTGTAAAACACTGACTACATTTAATTGTAAAAAAAGATATTCAACCTTCCCTTTCATATTATCAAAACATAATTTATGATCTTTATATCCAATTGTAAATGTTGTTGCAAGATCAATAATACGATCTTGATAAGCAACAATTGCATTCAATTCAATTACATCATGAATAGCAAGATGTGCCTCTTTAATCTCAATAGAATATTTTTGAAGTATTGGTGTTAACACATACACCAAACAAGTTTTAACCTCATGATCCGTCAATATCATCATATCACCCATATATTATATGTTTCAATTATAATGTTATGACTGGATATGTTTCATAGATATTGTAATATTCAAAATATTGATTTTCTAAAGGAATCCATTGTTCAATAAAAGTTGATACTTTTTCAGGATTACGATTTGTCAATCGTTCAATTTGTTGTTGTTGAGTTATCTTTAAAACGATGATATCTGTATAATAAGGTACTAACTCAGGTCTTAAAGCATAACTTCCTTCAATAATATTATAAGGAGTATAGGGTATTTCTTGTATATCTGATATCAATTTCATCTTGGTGCAATCAAATGGTTGATAGTGAATTGTTTTATATTCAGATAATGGTTTTAAAACAGTTTCCAGAAAACGTTCATAATGAACATTCCCCCCTGGCATATGATATCTTTCTAAAGTTCTTAATTCCTGTGGCAGGAAAAAATCATCCATACAAAAGACATGTGCATTAAATATATGTGCCAGTTCCAAGGCTAGAGTCGATTTTCCAGAACCACACATTCCATCAATTGCTAATATAAAACGATCTTTTTCCTGCAATTTCGTTATCAATTGTTCAATAGTCATTTTTATTCTCCTGCAGCAGTTTGATTTTTCACAAGTATAAAAGTAGAAAGAAGTACTAATAAACATCCTATTATTTTTAAAACAGTTAGAGTTTCTCCCAAAAATAGAAAGCCAATAACAATACTTGTAATAGGTTCTAAAGTTGATAAAATCGCTGTTAAAGAAGCTCCTAAGCAACGAATTCCTAATTGTAAAAGCACCACACCCACTAACGATGCAAAAATAGCAACGATAGCAGATAATATATATCCTTCAATTGGCATGATTGACAGGCTCTTTGTCAATAAGCCTAATAAAAAGATAACAACTGTATTCATAATCACAAGATAAAAATTAAAAACATAGGGACTTATATTGCGAATTGAAGAATGATCCATTCCAATCATATAATAAGCAAAGAAAATCCCTGAAGTCACTGCCAATACAAATCCAATCATAGATGAAGATGTATTATCAATAAAACAAAATACCCCAACAATAGCTAAAGCCAAACATAACATTTGCTTTTGATTTAAAGTCTGTTTATAAAACAAGAAGTTAAATAAACAAACAAATAAAGGATATAAAAAATGTAATACTGTTGCACTACCTACAGGAATATAACTATATGACATATACAACATGACAACCGTCAATGTATTGCCAAAGAATCCTACCTTGAATACATCTAAGTACTGTTGCTTTGTAAGCCTCAAAGACAGTTTCTGATAAACAACAATAAATAAAAACAATGGGACAACAAATAAATGCCTGAGAAAAGCCAATTGAATACCATTGCTCCCCATTGCATAAGTCATCTTACCAATCACAGGTGTAATTCCAAATATTAATGTTGCAATGACTGTAAAAATAATTCCCTTCTTTTTAATATTCATTAAAAATCTCCCTTATCACTTCTCGATCTTGTGTTTGCGATAATGCTAACATTAAAAGCACTCTTGCTTTTTGTGCTGACAATGTATTTGCAGAAATACAATAATGTTGAGGATCAAATACAGCATCATCAAAAACAATTCCCTGATTTACTCGTGATGCTCTTACAAAAACAATCCCCTGCTTAGATAAATCATTAATGGCCGCCAACCATTCTTGACTATAATTCCCACTTCCCGAACCAGTTAATATAATACCATGATGGTTTCTTGCCATATCATATAATAATTGTGCAGACGCCCCAGCATAAAAATAAGCAATAGCTACTGATGGCAAATCTATAAGATGTTGTTTAGAAAAACGCGATGCCAGTGTATGTAACTTGAATGTACGTGAGAAAAAATAAACTTCCTGGTCTTGCATATATCCTAAACAGCCAAATGCTTTTTGATCAAAAGCATCAACTTTATAATTATTGACTTTTTGAATATCTCTACCAGAATAGATTGTATTTGAAAACAGTCCCATAACACCCTGGTGATGCGCATCTTCACTTGCAGCCAGACAAACTGCTTGATATAAATTGTATGGACCATCAGCTGAAGTCGCCGTTGCTGGACGCATTGCTCCAGTGACGACAACCGGTTTAGAAGTATTAAGTGTTAATGTTAAAAAATAAGCAGTCTCATCTAAAGTATCCGTTCCATGGGTTACAACCACCCCATCAATTTTTTCATCTAACACAATTTCATTCATTTTATTTGCCAATTCTATCCATCTTGAAGGATTCATTTCATTACTATCAATATTCATGAATTGATATTCTCTAAGATCTGCAACATCTTTAAGCATGGGAATTGATTTTATAATCTCATTGACATTCATTTCACCTGCATGATAGGCAACTGTTTTCCCAGCTTGACCAGTTCCTGCAATTGTTCCACCTGTTGCTACGATTGCTATTGTTTTCATTGACAACCACCTTCCAAATTTTTATATTCTTCAATCTTTTCCTATATTATTCTCAATTTCTAATAAGTATTTCAATATCTTTGATAAAATCATTACAGAACATATCTGATGAAAAGCCTAGAAAAGCCAAAGGGTCCTAACCCCTTGGCTTCTCGCTTGAGTTTCATATCTCAATGCCAGTTTCATTTCGCCGATATCATAACATATGTACAGTGATATTTCAAGCATGATATAGATGAAAACGATATCTTTGCATATGAAAAAGCACCTTTTTTATTCAAAGTGCTCCTTTTTGACATCATCTTTTATAACATTATTTTTATTATTTAATTTCTTGAATAAGATATTCCTCTAAAATAGGTTTAAAATCATTACATACTTTTTGATCAGTTTCTTTTGTGATTTCAATTAAAAGAATTGGGTGATAATCTTCATTGAGAACTGTGTGAGGATTATCTTTCATAATATGAAGAATGATTTTTAAGTTTTTGTCTGCTATCTTTGCATTATGCCTTTGACATAACTGACGGAATGCATTGAAACTCAAGCATTGTAAGCGATGATTCATGCGATATAAATTAAACATAATTCATTCCTCCTCCCAGATATATTTTCATAAAATAATATACCTTTTTAATCTTACTTATATTATAATAAGAAAAAAACAAGACAACAATATGCAATATATTAAGATTTGTTTAATTTTAGATAAATAAGGGTTATTTGTATAGAATTGGAGGGGAAAATTATGCGAAATGAATATAGAAATGCTATGCGTTCAAAAATATTAATAAAGAATGCCTATATCGAATTATTAAAACAAAAACCTGCCACAAAAATTACTGTCACTGATATTATTCATACTGCTAATATAAGTAGAGGGACTTTTTATGCACATTATAAAGATACAATTGATTTGTGGGAAAGTTTTCAAAGAGATTTTCTTAATCAACTCATCCATTTTACAAATAAACATCAAGAAGAATTACTAGTTAATAAGATTGATCTCTTATTAAACAAAACAATGGATATCTTAAAGAATGACTTTGAGACTTATAATGTATTAGCTAATCAAGATTTTTCTTTCTATTTCTATCACGATATTAAAAGAGTGATATTAGAATCTCTTATTAAAGAGTATTCTGTATCTGAAGAAGTTCAAAGAAGTTTAAATATTTATATTGGTGGATTTATTATGTTACTTAGAGAGTGGCTTGAAAATCCAAATTTTGAATCTATGGAAGAGTATACCAAAACACTGTCTAGACTTATCCATCAGGGGATTATTATTTAACAAAATACTCCTTTTATTATTATTCAAAGTATATAACATATAATTTTACTTAAGCCAATGTATAAGATTCTTAAAAAATGATTCATAAATTCTACGGATGTTGGTTAAGCAATCTATATCCACTAAATAACTTGACAATATAAAAATAGCACTTTGAGTGCTATTTTATATTGTCTTCATAACAGCATTTTATCTAATCATCTAATTCTTCGCCATTACTTTCTATGACTTTTTTATACCATTCATATGAATCTTTCTTATAACGCTTTCCAGTTCCTTTTCCATCATTATCTCTATCCACATAAATAAAGCCATATCGCTTCTTCATTTCCCCTGTTCCAGCTGAAACAATGTCTATAGGCCCCCAATATGTGTATCCCATTAAATCAACACCATCAGCAACTGCTTCCTTCATTTGCTGAATATGACTTCTTAAATAATCAATACGATAATTATCATGAATTTGATCACCTTCTAAAACATCAACATTTCCCATTCCATTTTCTACAACAAATAGTGGTTTTTGATATCGATCATATAATTCATTTAAAACATATCTAAAACCAATAGGATCTATTTGCCATCCCCATGGCGTTTCTTTTAAATAAGGATTTTTTTCACCAATTAATCCACCAGTATGCCCTAAGATTGGCATTCCATCTTTATATGTTGTTGTTCGATAATAAGAAAAGCCCAAATAATCACTAGGATATTCTTTGATAATTTCTAAATCTCCTGGCTGTATATCTAAATGAACATGATGTTCTTCAAACCAACGATTTGCATAACTTGGATAATATCCCCTCATCATCACATCACTAAAAAATAAAGAACGCCTTCTCAATTGATAAGCCCCCAATACATCTTCTGGTTTACATGTATGAGGATAAATACCACTTAATGACAACATACATCCAATTTTTGCTTCTGGAATAATTTCATGACATAACTTATTTGCTTTACTGCTAGCTACAAACATATTATGAGCAGCTTGAAATCTACATTGCATTGAATGATCTGTTTTCTCCGGTTTAATCGCTCCTGCTGCAAAGGGAATTGTATGAACATTATTAATTTCATTAAATGTCATCCAATATCTTACCTGATCTTTATAACGTTGAAAGATGACTTTACAATATCTTGTAAAGAATTCAATTAATTTTCTATTTTCCCATCCACCATATTCATCATATAAATGCAATGGTGTTTCATAGTGAGAAATGGTAACAATCGGTTCCATACCAAGTTCATTCATTTCATTGAACAAATCATCATAAAATTTCAAACCCGCTTCATTGGGCTCATTTTCATCACCATGAGGAAATATTCTCGCCCAGGAAATAGATGTTCTAAAACAGTTAAATCCCATTCCACTCATTAACTTTAAATCTTCTTTATACGTATGATAAAAATCAATAGCCTCATGAGTTGGATAGAATTTCCCATCTATAACCTTTTCATCTGGTTCATAAACCAATCCCCTTGAGACATCGGTTACATTGATTCCTTTTCCATCTTCCAGATAAGCCCCTTCAGCCTGATTAGCAGCAATGGCTCCTCCCCATAAAAAATCTTTCTTAAATGTTTTCATTATGTTTTCACCTCTGTCTTCAGTATACCTTGTTTCTTTTTATGATTTTTCTTTTTTCATTTTGTGAAATCAATTTTCAAAATGAGAAAAGAAAAGTGCTCTTTTGAGCACTAATCACTTAAATCTTCACCATGAGAAGCAATCACTTTCTTATACCACTCAAATGACTTCTTCTTACTTCTTTCTAATGTTCCATTTCCTTCATTATCTTTATCTACATAGATAAATCCATATCTCTTCTTCATTTCTCCTGTTCCAGCAGAAACCAAATCAATACATCCCCAAGGTGTATATCCCATTAAATCAACACCATCAATATCAACTGCTGCTTTCATTGCTTCTATATGTGCTCTTAAATAATCAATACGATATTGATCATTAACTGTTCCATCTGCCTCTTTGACATCAATTGCACCAAATCCATTCTCTACAATAAACATTGGTAATTGATAGTGATCATAGAACCAGTTCAATGAATATCTTAATCCCTCTGGATCTATCTGCCAGCCCCAGTCACTTGCCTTGACATATTCATTTGTTACCAGATCTGCTGTTTCATCATAATCATAGTTTGGATTCTCTCTTTGATATTTTGTGCAAAATGACATATAGTAACTGAATCCTATGTAGTCTACTGTTCCATCTAATAAATCTTCTTCATCCTGTTCTGTGATATCAAGATCATATCCCTGTCTTTCAAAGAACTTCACCATGAATGATGGATAATATCCTCGCACATGCACATCTGTAAACCAGTAGCGTTTATGCATTGCTCCTACTGACATCATCATATCTTTAGGATCACATGAATGCGGATAGATTGGACACATCGCAATCATACACCCAATTTGAAAATGAGGATTAATTTCATGACCAATTTTTACTGCCTTTGCACTTGCTACTAACTCATAGTGAGCAGCCTGATACATGATTTCTTCACGATTTTCTCCTTCTTCATATTTGATACCTGAATTGGTAAAAGGTGCAAAATCCTCCTGATAGTTTGCTTGATTATTGATTTCATTGAATGTCATCCAATATTTTACTTTATCTTTATATCTTTTAAAGCAGACTTCAGCAAATCTGACAAAGAATTCAATACACTTACGATTCCTAAAACCACCATATTCTGTAACCAAATGATATGGTAATTCAAAGTGAGATAATGTCACAACGGGTTCAATACCATACTTTAAACATTCATCAAATAAATCATCATAGAACTTTAATCCTTCCTCATTAGGCTCTAATTCATCACCATTGGGGAAAATACGAGTCCAGGCAATTGAAGTTCTAAAACATTTGAATCCCATTTCAGCAAATAAAGCAATGTCTCCTTTATATCTATGATAAAAGTCAATGGCTTCATGATTAGGATAGTTTTCTCCTGTTAAAACACCATCTGTAATACGGCGGGCAACACCATTAGCCCCAGCAGTCATCACATCAGCAACACTCACTCCTTTCCCGCCTTCATTCCAACCACCTTCTAGCTGGTGAGCTGCAACAGCACCACCCCATAAAAAATCTTCTCTTAATGCCATATTTATTCCTCCATTTCTAGCAATATTATACTACTAAAATCAATAGATTCATTCATCTTTCTTTCATAATAAGAAAAATGTTTTTATAATTTGAAAATAACCTGTCATTTTATTTGAATTGATAACTTTATAACATACTGTTCTTTAAACCCGGCAATTTCACTACAATAATCTTCATGATAAAGAGGACCATAAGTTTTTTCATAATGAAGCATCTTTAGAAAGTTTGGTACACAGGTTAAAATCTCTTCATTTTTCAACAAGAAAAAAGCTGCATAGTAACGTCCTTTTGGTTTCATATAATTAGCCTCCTCTTGTTGACATCTCTTAAAAGTCCACTGAAAACTTTTAAATTGATTTCTCTCAAACATGACTCCATACTGATAACCATAATTCATATATCCCAACCAAATATTTCCATCAGGTTTTGTCTCTCGATAATAGTATTCGTCTTCTATTTCTTCTTCAAAAAGTTGACAAAAACCATATTGTTGTAAAACTGAGAAACGTTTTGTTAAAAACATAAGATTATTACGCATATCTTCAAACTCTTGAATCTTTTGATTAACAATATCAAACTGTTCAAGTAAAACTTTTTTCTTTTCTACAAAATCTTCTTTCCGAATTAATTCCTGAATATCTTTTAAAGACATTCCTAGATTTTGAAAAAGTTTAATTGTGTTCATTTGATCAAACTGATGCATCGCATAATAACGATAACCTTTTTCATTCATATAAGCAGGTTTCAATAGATCCAACTCATCATAATAAAACAAGACTCTCTTTGTCACTTGACAGAATTTTGCAAACTCCCCAGTGGTCATAAAATATTTCATATAACTTCTCCTTGACTATAACGTTGCGTAATAGTTTATAAATATATTAACACAGCAAGGAGGTCAAAACAATGTTTACACTGCTAAAGAATCCATTTCATAAAAAAGTTTTCTTTTTTTCTATTCCGATTATTTTAAGTATGTTTACACAACAATTCTATAACGTTGCTGATACAATGATTGTTGGTCAATTTTTAGGCGTTGATGAATTAGCAGCAGTTGGAAATGCTGGCACAATTGTCATGTTGTTTATTGTTGTCTCAGGTGGAATTGAGTTATCATCAGAGATTATATTTTCTCGTTATCTAGGAAAAAAGGATTTACAGAAAATTGCCAATGGAAGTATCAACATTATAGCTATTGCTTTAACTATTTCCATCACCTTGGTTGCTTTAGGTTTTTTATGTCTGCCTACTTTATATCGTTGGATTCACCTACCAAATGAACTCATTCCTTTTACCAATGCTTATATAATGACTTATATGATTGGGGTTCCTTTTATTTATGTCTATGATATTTCAAGAGCTATTATCACAGCACTTGGTGATTCTAAACATTGCTTTTATTTTGTCTTTGGGTCTTCTCTTCTTAATATTATTTTAGATTTATTGTTTATCTGTGTTTTTCATTTAGGAGTTTTTGGAGCTGCCCTAGCTACAATTATTGCTCAAGCTTTATTTATGTTTGTTGCTTTTTATCACCTTTATAATAAAATTAAGGATTATCCAGGCTTTACTTGGAGACCTCATATTGATATGATACAAGTCAAAGAGCTCATTCATATTACAATTCCATCAGTTATACAGCAATTTGTAATTACTTGTTCATTTATTTTTATTCAATCAATGATTAATCCTTTTGGAAGTGAAATCATCAGTGGATTTGTAGCTGTTAATAAAGTACTTACTCTTTCACGTATTGTTGTCTTAGGATTTACACAAGCTTTTTCCATTTATGCAGCAAAAATGATTGTTTCACAAGAATTTACAGAATTAAAAAAAATCTATATCTTCTTTATCAAGTTGTCTTTGATTTATATGACATTGATCGCTTTCCTCTTTTTCATCTTCCCTCACCTTCTTTGTCAACCTTTCTTTTCTATTGATAATTATCACGAAGGTTATCAGTTCTTTAAAACATACTTGCAATGTTCAATTGCGATGATGTTTATGAGTATCTTTAAATTCATGAATGAAAGTTTATTAAGGAGTTCTATGAATATGACTTATTTTTTAATTTGTAATTTAAGTGATCTGTTTATAAAAATCATAGCAACTTATATGTTATTATCACCACTTGTTACAAATGCTTTTTGGAGTGGTGAAACTATTGGTAAATTCGTATCATTTCTCCTTTCATTTTTCTTTATATATCTTGTTAACAAGAAACGAGAACCTCAATAAGAGTTTCTCGTTTTCTTTTGCAGCTGATTCCAGCCAATCAATTGATATCCTAAATCATGGTAAAGTTTTTTAAATCTTGATGAAGTAACCAATGCATGATCTTCCATTCTTTGTAAATTCAAACTACTCATTTCCATAATTGACTGATCAACAAAACCAACATGGCATGGCATTTCAATAATATCTCCAATTAAATATTTATGAATATCATCATGAGTATTGAGAAAATAAGTCTGATTAATGGCATATTCATATGGATATTCATGATAATCTTTTTCCAGACGCATTGGTAATTGATATTTCTCAAACAGATGTTTTGCTAATGATGGATAATATTGATAAAAATCAAAACGATGATGGTAATTCAAATGATTAGGTTTTTGACCAGTCAGTTTTTCAAATAATGCAATCTGATTATCAAATTCTAATATCAATTCATTTTCATTAACCTGATTTTGAAACCACCAATCTGCTTTATGAAAATATCCATGTTCATCAAGTAAGGAAGGAATATTACTTGGACTTGATACTGGCTTTCCTAATGTTATATTGATATGAATCCCAACACATGTTATTTTATATTTTTTCATAATTTCAATAGCTTCTAAGGTTTTTGGAGTATTGATCATTAAACTTATAGAAGAAATTGAATGTTGAAGATAGGCATCTAAAATCCCATAATTAATCCCTGATGTTAATCCAAAATCATCAGCATTTAAGATTAATTTTTTAGTCATTCTTTTGAGCTTCCAATTCTTTTTCCTTAGCTACCAGTGTTTTATCATACATCTTATAGAAAGGTAAGAAAAGAATAACACCTAATGGAATTGCTAAAGCCTGCCATAGAGCAACCATCCAATTTCCTTGAACCAGACCATAAAGAACAACTGGAACTTGCATAGACACTTGTGCACCAGAGAGTGGTGTGACAATACCACTTACAAAACCAAGATAGAAAAATAAATTTGTCACAATTGGAACTAATAAAACGGTTGGAATAAACATATATGGATTCAAAACATTTGGTACACCAAAGACAATTGGTTCACCAATATTGAAAATAGCCGCTGGAGTCGCAATTTTACCAATTTGTTTTAATTGTTTAGACTTACAGAAGAATAACATGATAATACAGCAACAGACTGTTGATTGACCAACAACTGTCATTAAACTCATCCCAATCGGATTGGTTGTTTCACCAGCCATTCTCGCCATATCAATACCTAAGAAAATTGGCATCATTACCCCCATAACAACATTGAAGCCATGAATACCAAACCACCATAATAATTGGATGAGAACTGTTGCAATTAAATATCCCCAAATAGAACCACCTAAGGCTGTTAGAGGTGTTTGTAAATAATGATAAATCAATTCATGAATATTTCCAAATGATGTTAAACTCAATTCATAAGCAAGAATGCCACAAACACCAGCACAAATAAAACCAGGAATTAATGATGCAAATGATTGTTCAACATATGGTGGAACACCTTCGGGCATATGGATCGTCCAACCTTTTTTCTCAAATAAACAATAAACCTTAGCTACAATAATTGCAATCAACATTGCCACAAATAATCCTTTACAACCTAACCATCCAAAACTATAAGCTAAATCTCCTTCGGCGAATAAGGCTCCAGCTGTATCTGTTACATAAGGTGTTAAAACCAAGAAGCAAATTAAAGAGACAATCCCCGTTGACAAAGCATCACATTTCTCATTCTGCGCATAACTATAGGCAACTGCAAATGCTGCATATAAAGCAAACAATCCCATTGTCACATTATAAGGAATTAAAATATAATTTCCTATTCCTGAACTTGCTAACCAATTAGTCCAACCAGTGATTGGAAAATTCGCAATTAAATAAAACATTGAACTTAAAATTGTAACTGGCAGAATTCTCATAAATCCTTTCGATATTCCCTGTAATGATTTGTTACGTGATACCCATGATGAAATAGGCATTAAAAAATTTTCTAACACATTTGTTAAAGCTTCCATATTACTCCCTCTTTCTTTAAATTTTCCTTCTTTATATTTAATTTTGGAATCCATTCCAAATTAAGCCAAATGAATAACCAACATCTGTTGGTATTAACGAAAACATTCTTCAATGAATGCATAAACTTTATTGAGATTTTCTAGAGTACTAAATAATGGATCTCCATGATTTGCCCCTTCTATAATTTCATAACGAATCTTCTCTTCACCACAAATGATTTTTGCTTTCTTCACAAAATCCTGTGATTGTTGATATGGAACAATCATATCTTCTCTGCCATGTTGAATGAACATAGGACAAATATCCGTATGTAAATATGTCTCTGGATTAGCCTTTTCAACCAACTCATACGATTCAGTTATAGGTGCTCCGATAAATAATGATTCAGGTGACTGAGAATCATCATGATCAGGGTATACCTTTAATAAACCAGATGATTTTAACTGATTATCCATATTACTAAAATGAACAGGTGGAAACCATGCAACCAATCCTTGAATCTTGGTATTGGTATTTGATGAATACTCATCATCAAATTCATCATAACAATCAATAAGTCCTGACATCAATGCAAAATACCCACCTGCACTGCCACCCCAGACAACAATTTTCTCTTTATCTAAGTTATATTCATCTGCATGATCCTTAATAAACCGAATAGCTTGTTTGATATCTTTGACTGGTTCAGGAAACTGTGCTTCTTGACTCAATCTATAATTGACTCCAACAACCGCATATCCTTTGTCAAGCCCATGTAACATATCTAGTATCATTTCTTCATCACGTTTATCACACTTTTTAAAAGCTCCACCATGAATAGAGACAATCACGGGAAACGGACCTTCTCCCTCTGGTAAAAAGATATCCATTACGCACGTCTTAGACACAGGACTGTATTGAACATCAAAACTCCCATGATAATTATGAATATCTACCTGTTTTCTTTCTCTCATCTTCTCACCTCACAACATCAGTATAATATACTATTTTCCGTTTTGCAAGTTATTTTTGGAATATATTCCATTTTGATTCAAAAAAAGAAATCTAATTATCGAAACTGCAATCTTTATATGCAAAAAGCAGTATTTAAATATGCTATAGTGATGTTATGGAATAATTATAACGGTAGGTGGTTATGCTTTGGTCAATAGACCAGAGATTGGAAACTCTATTGATGTAGATATCTCATTAGAGAAATTTGAAACAACGGAGGTGGTTAGCATGAGCGATTATGAAATACTATCCTAAGTGATAGCTATCATTGCAATCATTGTCAAGCTACTCCTTGAAATTATAAAAGGAAACAAAAAATAACTACCCGATCTCAAAAAGATTCCTACTCGATAATGGATATTTAAAAGAATAGAATATCTAAAACTATTGTATTTATCAATAGGATTAAATCTTCTTTTTTAATGCATACCCTAAAGCAAGAAAGAATTCTCAGGAAGTGTAGTAGTTATTTTCACTTCTTATTAACTGTATCTGTTATCGTCTCAATAGCTTTATTGACAAAAGATATTTTTCTTTCACTCAATACTTTTCCATTCTCCAAAATAGATACATAAGCTACACCTAATTGATCATTTTCTTTTGCTTTTGGGTTCCCCATAAGAGTTGTCCATTTTACAGTTATATTTGATTCAGTTATTTTCTTATCATATTCTAATTCATATTGCATTGGCTCGAAAAATTGAGAATTAGATTTCGCATTAACTAAAATTTTATAGTCTTTATTTTGGTATACTTCAATACTATAATTCACTATATCTTCTTCTGATTTGACATATTCTTTATTCGGAGATACTGTTTCTTCATATATGAGTGCCAGATCTTGACGCATTGACAAATCTTTTTCACCATCTTTTGATGAACAACCTGTGAGCACAAGCAAAAACATGAAACATACAGAAAGTATTATATTCTTTTTCAATTTAGCACCTCACTTTCAATTTATTACTTTATTCACTCTATAAATCAGAATTTATCTAATAAATTAAAATACTTATTTTTTGTTAACTTTCTAAATTCCTTATCAAAGTTTGATAATATGTATTGATTCTTATTAAACTGATCATATTCTCATATAGCTTTTTTTGCCGTAATAAGATATAACGACTTCATCGTATTTGGAATAAGCCTTATACTAATATCTTCAAATCCTGCCATATTTAAATATTCGCTTACTCTTTTTTTATCTGTAAAAGAGCCACCATCTAATACTTGCATTAACACTCCAAGGATATAATGACTCATCCAGTCTTCAAGCAATGGATCACCAATTATAAGTCTGCCACCTTTTTTAAGAACTCGATATATTTCATTAATTCCTTTGTTTTTTTCTTTCCAATGATGTAACGATAATACAGCAATAACCAAGTCAAATGATTCTGAAACTAATGGCAATTGCTCAACACTTCCTTTCATAAATGTTATATTGGCAGATGAAACCAATTGAGAAATAGAAGTATCAATTGCAGTGATAGTACTAAGTGGAAATTTCGCAGAAACCGCTTGTGTAAATGCTCCATTCCCACAACCGACATCTAAAATAGTTTGTGGAATTGTCTGTGAACAACTCATTTCATTTAAAACTGCATAATGTATTGTTCTCAATATATTCACCCCAATCTTATATTTTGTATCTCTAAATATTCCAATAAATGGTACAAATTCAATTATGATGACCTCACTTCTAAAAATATCATTCAAGCAAACTTCATAAGTTCTTCAATCATATTTAATATCTTTAGCCAATACAACACCTTTTCCAGTCAATATCATTTGTTTTCTATCATAATATTCATCTATAATTTCTTTCTATGAAAATGTAATTACCAACGTTCCATATTTTTTTGAAACTTTTTATTATATATTTGTTTAAGTTCATCAGCAGTAATGTCATAGCACAACATTATATCATTATAATACATAAGAACATCAGCCAATTCCTCAACAAGTTCTTTTCTTAAATTATCATCAGATGAAGCCTGTATTGCTCCATTTTTCTTAATGATATCAATGACTTCACCTATTTCACCAATCATCCAAAGCATCTTATTTTTGCCTGTCTCAGGACAAATAGGCTCCCATTGATCCTTATACTTATCTTGAAGTCTTCTTTGCATTTCATTAATACTAAAATCAACCATGTTATTCACCTACTCAAATTCTAAATTTTATAACTCATCAACCTTGAAGATATAATTCAAACAATATTCTCTCCTAAAATTATTTTAGGCATTGTGGTTAAACACCTATTCCATCGTTTGTAAAATTTCTCTATACCAAGTTTTCCAACTCTTGCATGAACTTCTTCATTTTCCATTGCCCAATATAATACATATGTAACTTTCCCTATATTTCTTGTCAGACGAATAGGTAATTCCCCCTCTTTAACTGCATTAAAGTCTTTTTGTCGATGAGTACGCTTTATATAATGAACATCAATCACACCATCTTGTTTCAGATAAAATTCTGCCACTTCCTTCATGAGTTCTTCAATTTCATCTAACTTATTTAATTTTGCTTCATATATACATATTTCATTAAACATAAAACCTCTCCTCAAATTTTCATTTTAACATTTCTATAAGCTAAACTTTTACCTTTCGAGAACGTAATTCAAAATCTAGTTTTCCTTGTTCTACCCCATTGATAATAAGGGTAAGAGAATGGATACCTGGATAATGCTTCCTTGTACTTATATCCGCAAAAGAGTGCTTTTTTGTATACTGCTTTCTTTCACTATTTTTCAATGTCATTTCAGATATTTTAAATATCTTTCTATTTCTTTTACCATTAAATTTTACATAATCAATCCCATATTCCAGCCTTGCCTTTGTCTCTTCCTTAGTAGAAATAACAAAAGAGAATGAAATATTCTCACCAATAAAAATAGCATTCTTACTCAAAGCAAAACTCTCAACAGTAATCATAGTGTTTTGATACCCAAATATGGCAAGCACATCACGATGACCATTTTTAAGAAGTGTTCTACATCCATGTTTGACTATCCAATCTGTTTCTTTAGATTTTCCATACCAATTCCTTGCAATTTTTGTAACTAACTCTGGATGTGTCTTGGAAATGTCATTTAAGTTATTAGCTACACTTTTACGAACATGAATTGAAATATCATTTTTCAACTGTTCTAAAATGGGAAGGATGGGAGTAGGGTCTTTTTTGAAACTAATGAGTGCCTGTCCCCAAGGGAGCGCAGGACGGCATCCTTCACAAGAAAGCCTTCTCACATACTCATTATCACTCTTAGACCACTCAATCATCTGTTTCATCATCCGTTTTTCATCCTTAATAATAAATGCCCTTACAGCAAGTTCTGAGGATGCATACTGTGTATATCTTGCCAATGCTCCCATTGACATATCCCAATCTGCTTCATGTTGTCCATAAATTTCAACAAAAATAGGAAAGAAACCAGCAAAGCCATCTAACCAATTGCCATAATTCATCACTATCTTGTCAATAATGCTTATAGCTTCACTGTACTTTGCTGGAAGATATTGACCTAAGTTATCACTTATTTTTATTATTCTATCTTTTAATTCTAAACCATCCCACGTATCATCCATAGTTGATTTTAAAAACTCATCTACTTGAAACGCCTCATAAACTGATTGAATATCCATAGCTACTTTATATAATGATTCATAATTATATCTATTCTTTATTGATTCTGTCATATTGATATTCCCTTTCAAATTCTAATTTTCCAGTTTAACAAACTGATACTCAGCCATCAATTCCAACAGAGAAAAAACTATTCATTAAACCGGAAAATTCAACCTCAATTATATGTTCCTCATCCAGTTCGTGATTGTAATAAGTTAAAATACCTCCAATATTATCAATTCTCATATCTGGAAGATGAAGTTTTTCCATAATCGTATCCATGGTTTCATCAGGGTAACATGCTTTAAAGCACTCGGATTCCATACAAAACTTAGCCAAGGCAGGTACCTTTGTAGGATAGCTTGCTATTAGCTTTTCAGCAAATGCTACTTTTTCATCTGAAAAATACTTTTCTGAAATCTCTATTTTCAATCCATCAACTTCTGCGATATATTCACCGCTACCATACGGGCTTGCATTAAACCTGAAACTACTTTTATCCATAATCAAACTCCTTTTTAAATTCTAATTTTATGACTCTTTACACCAATCCTATAAACTAGGGTTTTTGCTTATGAATGTATCTTGTTCTTAATACGCAAACAAGCTTCTGTGTGCATAATCCAATGTCTTGAAAACGGCATTTGAATGAGTCCACGAATATCTTTATTACACCAATAATCAATCAGCCAAATGGCTTGTTCAGTGTCTTTGACTACATTCAACGATTCTAAATATCCTTTTCTTTCTTCTGGTATTTTTCTTTTCAGTTCATCATAAGATAACTGTTCAAGCATTTTTTCAGTGCTTTCCCGTACTTCAAAAATATATGAATATAATTCTTCCAGATTAAGCTGTTTTGAAAAGTCTGCAATCTGCTGTTTAATAAGTTCATTTCCTGTTGTAATGATGGGTGAATTGATACGCTCTTGATAATTGCCAGCAAAAAATACTTGTTCATCTTCATCTATCACTGTATGCATAACTATATCTTCAATGCGAAAAATATGCCAAATAGAATAAGCGATTGTCTTACTATGATAACCATCAGCGTTTATGAAGGGAATTGCATTAAAATCTTCTCTGCATAACTCCTCTTTGAAAGATACTAAAGTTTGCATTAACTGACTCCGTAAACTAAGTAAAGTATCAATACCCATCTTATAAGTATCTTTCTTTTTTATTTGAGCCTGCATTATTTTATTAAGTTCAGACCATTCCTTATTCATATTCAATCCCCCCTGAGTCCATTATGACATAACTTTTACTTTTCGCTTTTTATCTGGATAAAAGTCTAGAAACAACTTGATGTAATCTGGTAATCTTGCAAGGTCAGGAGAAAAGAACCAAAATGCAAAACCATCGCAAAATTCATACTGTCGATTGTGAATCGTATAGCTTTTTCTATGATTGCATGTCCCATCCTCTTTCATATTATGGCAATGCTTACAAGCTCCATAATCATCAGTGAATGCATGCTGAATATAGTCTGGTGCTTGTTCAATTACCTGCTTATGTTTATCTACATTGCTGAAATACATACGGAGAATCAGATCACTATCACGTAAATAAATTCGAGCATATGATTTCTTGCTTTTCACGCCTGCTTTCGTGTAAATAATCATTTTCCTTCCCCAACAATATCCCTCTCCTATTGTTTGGTTACAAGTATAACCCAACTTTAACATTTCAGAATCAAAAGCCACTATAAACCGCTTGTCATTAGCATTAACAAAATCGTATTCTTCGCTTCTTAATAAATCTTTCATCAAATTTATTCCTCCTATAAATATTCTAATGCAAAATCTAATTTTATTACTTTTTACATCAATGCTTTGAATTGGGTATTTATATAATAGATACTATGTAAATAATGCATACAGATAAAAGAGAAATCACATTTCCTAACATAATTCCCTTTATGTCTCCTTTGACATGGAATAAATAATTTTCGTATTCTTTATCCATATCTGCAGTTCCAGCAATTCTTAATTTTTTACTATAACAGAACACGCCAAAATCAAACACAATGACATCAAAGAGATTAACAACAATGAATAATATAAACACATGTAAAACTTGCATTGAAAAGATTTTAGTTCCTGAAAAATAGGCGATTGCTGCCAAAGACTCAACTCTCTGGTATATTGAAGTTACTCATACAAAGAGTAATAAATCTAATATACCAATTCTCCTTTCTACCTGAATCTTTTGGTATCACTTCAGGTTGTGATAAAATTTGTAATTGTGAATGTGGATTTGTATCTTACTCTCTATTGCTCTGACTTTCTAGAAAGAATCTTACCACTTCTTCGTATCGCATTTATTATTAGTTGTATGAGTCTTTTGAATTCTAAACACACCAGGTTTTTGATACCTTTGAAGTGGATTCAATTTCACAATCACAAACTATCGTAAGAAAGGAATTGATAATTATGAAACTTGTTGGCATTGACATCGCCAAATATGAACACGCTGCTTTTATCATGGAGGCTTCTACTGGCGAATCTTTATGTGATCCTTTTTTCTTCAAAAACAATAAAGAAGGTTTTAAAAAACTCTATACGGAACTTAATAAATATTCAAAAAACGAACTCTTAATCGGTATGGAAGATACAGGGCACTATAACTTCGCCATTGAAAGTAGTTTATTGGCTGAAGGCTATAAAGTAGCTCTTATTAACCCTATTACTACTAAAAGCCTTAGAAAAGCTTCTTTAAAATCCGTTAAAAGTGATAAAGAAGATGCCCTATTAATTACGAAAGCGCTTTTAGACAAAGCCTACTATCGTATCATCTCTATTCAAGATGAGAAATTAAAGGAAGCGAAAGAATTAACTCGCTATCGTACACAACTAACCCTTGAAATGAATCGTAAAAAGAATGTTCTTCAACGACATATTGACATTGTTTTTCCTGAATTTAATACATTATTTAATAACGAATACACCATTACTTATTTAAACATTTTAAGAAAATATAGTGACGCTTATACAATTGCTCATACAGACATTCGTTCTTTAAGAAAATGTTTTAAATATTGTAACTCCTTTAGTGCGGAAGAATTAAAAGAATTAGCTTCTAATTCTGTTGGCATTCATGATGTTTCTATTTCTTTTATCATTCAATCGGTTATTTCCAGTATTGATTTAATCAACTCTCAAATTGAAGAATTAGATAAAAAAATAGAAGAACTCGCCATCACACAAGCTTCTTCTATCACATCAATACCAGGAATATCAATTATTACTGGTACTTCTATTTTAGCTGAACTTGGTGATATAAGTAAATACTCAAATGCAGGAAAAGTAATTAAATTTGCAGGTGTAAATCCTTATATAAGTGAATCTGGCAAATTTTCAGCTGATAAAACAGCCATAACCAAGAAAGGTTCCAAATATCTAAGAACAACACTTTATAGAGTCATTATTCCTGTAATTCGTCATAACCCTGCATTCAATAATTACTATCATTTAAAACGAAATCAAGGTAAAGGGCACCTCTGTGCTTTAGGTCATTGTGTAAGAAAACTTTTGAGGATTATTTATCATCTCGAAACAAACAATCTATCTTTCGATATAAATTCACTCAAATAGTCAAAACTTTTAACAAACCACATTTTATTGAAATGTGCTATTTTTAACTATAGTTCTTTTCAACATATTTACATTCACAATTTCAAAGATCGAATACTATATTTTCAAGTATTTTATATTTCATACTTTTTCACAATTTACTACTTGACTTTAATATAGTTGTCTTTCTGATTTCTAGAGAATAGGACATAATATATTTCACTGGTTTTTTTTATCGTGTTGGCAATACAAGCAATCATACATTCTATCACTAAAATCATAGTCATTGTCCTTTACAAATTCTAAACAACTGTTTGTTACATACACCTATTTTATAAGTCTTTTCTGTATTCCAAGTTTATCATTTCGCCATGAAGTATACAATTCTTCATTTTCTGCCCATAATTCATTCAATTCAGAATGATGAGAAAGAACACTATCAATAGCTTGTATAGCCTTTTGTTTGAGTGGAGTCAAATCAAATTCATTTAATGTCTCTATCCATTCACTATAACTATCATCACATCTATACGATGTCCCATTTATGACACTATCTATAACCGCAGCTGATACTAATGCATAATGTCCTTTATCATAATCGACATAATCTGTCTTTATGACCTCGTTAAAATATTTTTCCATATCAATCACAATATTTGCTGACTCTTTTAAATCATCTAAAGCATCATAAGCCGTATCATCATCAAACACACCATAATCCCATGCACCCATATATTGACCTCCTCTGCAAAATGTAACATTTCTTCTATAAACTCTCATTTTATTTTCTCATAGACCATGCCTATAAGATACGTTTTGCAAATATATCTGCATTGACATACCAGTCACCATCATCTTTTATAGTGATGTTCTGCCAATGAAATTGATTATCCTCAATCCTTGTAAAAATCCATTTTCTTGTTTCATCATCAATGTATGTAAGAACTATCATGTCATCTTGTTTTCTTGCTTCAAGACGTATAATTTTTCCAGTATAACCGTAAGCAACATCCCATGCATACGTATCAGGATTGTAGATCCGAAGTGATGTTCCATATTCATAATCAGGTAAGATAATGACATCCTGAATTGCCATGCCTTCAAGAACCCATGAAAAATGCCATTCACCTTTTATGACACGAGAATGATGACTTTCAACATAATCAATTTGCCAACTCCCAATAAGTTTTCCAAAATAATTAAACTCTTCAGGTATAACTCTATTTTTTTCTTGACTGACAAGTGCACTAAAAAAATCTTTCATATATTTATCTCTCCTTTACTAAAAATTTTTTGACATAATTAAATTTCATTGAACTCATTCAAAAAATTTTCCCTTATAAAAATTTTCATTATCAAGTTTCTTAGCTGTCATTCTAAACATAACACAACCATCTGGACAAACAATATCTTTGCTATAATGACTATCTCCACCAATATTTTTTAAATCACCACCACTTCTGACTGCTTCCATAATTGGAAACATCACTGTCATGACTTTAGAACAAATGCCTTGTCCATCCTGATTAACTGGACAGCCATATGTACATGTATATTTATCACCTATCTCTTCACCATTACGACAATATCGCTCTGTATGGTCACTACGAAGGAACCCAATGACCTCAATCTCCCATTCATATTCCTCATCATACCATTTTTTCATAACAATCCTCCAAGTTTAAATTTTTATAACTTTCAAATATAAATACATTATATCATTACTATATTATATAAGCACTCCTTTTTGAGAGTAAAAAAATAATCACTATCTTGTTATAGAATAGTGATTATTATAGAGTCTTTATATCTTCTTTAACCCAATTGAATATAGCTTGCATTTCTAAAGGTGTTATATGATCTAAATGAATTCCACAAATACAACTGACAACACAATGATATTTCATGACTGCAGCTTTCACATACATTGTTGCAACAATATCATCCTTATGTCCAAGCTGATTCCATGTATTAAAAGTCACATGTGTTTCATTCTCTTTTATATAAGGTTCTCCAGTGACAACACTGCCTATATGGCCATTTTCATTGTAGATATGAATAACTAAATCTTTGCCCATCCATTCAATTGTGCGTTTCATACATATCCCTCTCATCTTTCCTTTTCCTTTCTTTAAAAATTATGATAAAATATTCCAATAAAGAATAGGTGACTACAATGACAATTGAACAATTACAATACTTTTATGCAGTGAGTGTTCATAAAACTTTCTCATTAGCTGCTTTAGAAATGAATATCACTCAATCTGCTTTGTCAAAACAAATTGCTAAGTTAGAACAAGAATTGGGAATTTTCCTTTTTGATCGCAGCCATCGCCAAATCACTCTTACACATGATGGACAACAGTTATTAAAAGATGCAAAACTGATTCTCAAAGATTATGAAAAAATGTTAGATCATTTACAAACAATCAAAGAAGAAAATCATAATACTATTAAAATTGCCATGCTGCCAATCTTTTCACATTACGATTTGGCACATAAATTAAATGATTTCTCTAAAAATCATCCTCATATTCATTTGATTATAGATGAAGTTGAAGAACGAGATTTACATCATAAATTAGATTATCACGATTATGATATTTATATTTTAAGAGGTGATTATGAAGAACTCCATGCTTTTCAGCAAATTTTACTCTATGAAGACAGTTTAGTCGCAGCCATTTCTAAACAACATCCATTTTCCCATCTTCAGCAATTATCTATAAACCAATTAAAGGATGAAAAACTGCTTCTCCCCCCTCAATACACAACTATTTGTAATCTTGCTATCAAGGCATGTCAGCAAGCTGGATTCAATCCCATTATTCATAGACATGGTCGAATTGAAACAATTCTAAGTGCAGCTAGTGAAAATAATGGGATTGCATTGCTCATGAAAAAATCATTACATATTTTCCATCTTAATCAAGTTCACATTCTCCCTTTTATTGAAAATATTCATGGTGATATTAAACTTTATTATTCTTTCAATTCAAAGCACAAAGAAGCCATTCAAGAGTTTGTTCACACTTTACAACCAATAAAGTATCAAGAAAGCAGCCACTAGACTGCTTTTTATTGCCAGCGTTTAAAGCAGGGAACTTCAATATCGAATTGAGAAAGCATCTTCCCAATCATATGTCTTTCCATATCTTCAATGGTTTGAGGCAAGTTATAATATGTTAGCATGGGTGGCATAATCATCACATGATGTAATTGAGATAAACTCAACAAATTAGCCAAATGAATTGATGATAGAGGAGATTCCCTTGTCACTAAAATAAGTTTTCTTTGTTCTTTAATCATGACATCACACGCTCGCAATAATAGGTTATCCGAATAGCCCTGTGCAATACCTGCAACAGTCTTCATGGAGCATGGAACAACAATCATACCATCTGTATGAAAGGTTCCACTTGCAATACTTGCTCCAATATTATCATTATCATAAACGCAATCAGCTAATGATTTCACATCTTCAATTCTCATACCAGTTTCTTGTAGAATGGTCATTTCGGCCCCTCTACTCAACACTAAGTGTGTTTCAACATCTTGAGTTACCTGTAACATTTTCAATAAATGAATAGCCAGTGGCATCCCACTTGCCCCACTTATTCCAATCACTATTCTTTTCATATTACACCAATGCCATAATATAAGTCACCCAAATATAACTCAATGGCATAACAATAATCATAGCAGGAATCATATCAGCAATAGGAAAATTTTTCAGTTTCACCATTCTAAAACCAGTTGCTAACATCAGAAACCCTCCACAAGCTTTAAAATCAGCAATCATATCAGGCGATGTCACTGGAAATATCAATCCTGCACATAAGAATAAAACAAAGAAAATTAAGAATTGTGGAATAGAAATAATAGAAACAACATACCCCAAGTTGCATGCAAAAATTGCAGCTGTAAAAAAATCTAAGATGGATTTAGAAATCAAGATCGAATTGTCGCCAGTCATTCCGGCGGTTAGAGATCCATATATTCCTGTCCCACTCGCACAAAATAAAACAATAATCGTCACCAATTGGGTTAAGAATTCTTCTTCATTCATATCTGAATTATTTTGAAAGACTTTCGCAATTGGTTTTTGCATAAAAGTTGCACCCTTTTGAATCCAATCACCTAAATGTAATAATAATCCAATTGCTGTTCCGATAATAATTGCAAAAATAACAGCGGGCATATTTTTCATGAGTCCAATCGTGCTGATCCCCATGCCCATTGAACACACACCAAAAATAAGATTTATTTCTGTTTTAAATTTTGGACTTAATTTATGTCCCACTAATGCACCTGCAATTCCTCCAAAAAGAACTGAGCAGGCATTAATAATCACTCCTATAGGCATTTTTTATTCCTCCCTTATTTCAACATATCTGGTAACCAGCATTTTGGATCAACATCCATAAACTTTGCTCTTTCAAAACGCGCTTTTTGATCAAATGGAACAGTACAATCAAATATAGCTTTACAAGCAACGCCACGGGCTCTGATATGAGCAGAATATTCTGGCTGATTAGATGGATCTAATGGATGACATTGTACACCTGGAATTGTAATCAGATCAAGATCAGCTTGGAAACGTGTCGTCATTGCCCACATCACATCTTTCATATCAAATGGATCCACATCTTCATCAACTAAGAAAACATGTTTTAATTCTGCAAAAGCACTAAATGCTAATAATGCGGCTTGTCTTTGACGTCCTTCATCAGAAGGAACTGATTTTTTAAACTGCATGACTGCAATATATTTCCCACCACCACTAGAAGCACAATAAACATTTTGCAGTTTTCCTGGCATGGCTTTATCTACCATCGTTAAAATACTCGCTTCGGTTGGAATTCCTGCCATAGAAACATGTTCTTCACTTGGTCCAATACATGTTTGCATGATTGGATTTTTTCTGGTTGTCACAGCTTTGACTTTAATAATAGGTAATTCTGGATTTGCCGGTCCACAATAACCAGGAAATTCTGGCATAGCTTTTCCCGTATTGGAATGAATATCCTCACGAATACGTTTTCCAGGTAAGATTTCTCCTTCAATCACATACTCAGCATTCGCAATTGCTCTTTCGTTAATCGTTAAACATTCAACAAGTTCAACTGGTTCATTTCTTATTGCACCTGCCACTTGTAATTCATCATAACCCAAAGGAGTTGTAGGCGCTTCAAAACATGATGCTATTTCAATAGCTGGATCAACACCAATGCTAATGGAAATCGGTAATGCCTCACCTTTGGCTTCTGCTAATTCTCTAAAATATCCAATATGACGGGCACCAGGTTGTAAAAAAATTGAAATTTCATCTTTGGATTGAAAACACATACGATGTATTGTCACATCTGATTCTCCTGTTTCAGGAGAAGATGCATAACACATTCCTAGAGTGATATAAGGCCCTGCATCTTCTAACGTATTTGTCGGTGCTGGCACTAATTTCCTAATATCAAAATCAGGGTCATCTGCAAAATATTTCACTTCCTGACACTTGGCTTGTTCATGAGGTATAACAACTGGTTTGATAGGATTATTCACTGAATCCTTTAATAAAAATCCTAACTTCTGCGGTTCACAATCCAATAAATATCCTACTCTTCTTCGACTCGCAAGCAATCCGATTGCGACTCTAGCACCAGGATGACCTTTCACATGATTGAAAATCATAGCCGGTCCTTCTTGGGTAGGACGCATCACTGTTCCACCTGCTCCAACATGGCGATAAACTCCTGAAAGTTCTCCTAATGGATCGACTTCTACATCCGTTTCAACAAGTTGTCCATCAATAGATTGTAATAACTCTAGTGCTGAACGTAAATCTCTCACTTTTTTCTTTGACATATCTTTTCTCCTTCTCTATATGATTTTGAAGGTACAACTCGGTTTTCCCCTCTTTGACTCACCTATCTTAACACATGCAAAGATTGTCAAACAATTCTTCTTTCGCAAGTTCATATTCCAAAATGGAATAGAAAAAAGTATAATCTTTCAATTATACTTTCACTAATGACTATCATAATTCATAAATCTTTTTTCTAACTCTAGAACTTTTCTTCTCAGTGTATCACTATCACTTTTTCTATCAATATACAAAGAGTCTTCATTGAATTGTATATCTTGATCAAGTGTAACAAAAGTTACTTGTTGTAAATCAGTCTTTTTTTCCAAAATTTCCTGATATTCTTGATGCATATCTCTCTCATTATAATGTTGTGATAAAACAAAAACAAACTGACTGCACATACTCAAAGCATGTTCCAAATGGTAAGCAGTTTGTGTTTCATGGTCATAATGACAAATATGCCAGTGATTCAAAGATAATTCAGCTATCAAATCATTAACCACGAATAAATCTTGAAAAGAACTCATCAAATAAATGTTTGTTTCCTTCTCCTTAAATTGAAGTTGATGAATAGATGTATATTCCTTTAACAAGCATCTTAACAAATGACTTTCACAAATCAATTCATTATGCTTTGCAGAATACTTTTTAACCTTGGGATGACCTTTTAACGATATTTTATTCAAATCACCTACCACATCGTAATAACGATCTATAATATCAATTAAAGATATATCATCATTCAAAACACTTTTTGGCACTTGCGAATAAACAGGCCAACTTAAAAAATCTTGATCATAACGAAAAGATATATGAGCCTTTCCTTTTTCATCATTTCCAATATAACGGGCTATTTTCCCTTTATGTATACCACTTTTTATTTTAACAAAACCAAATTTTTGTGTCATATTTTACCTACATTTCTGTTCATTTATGATATCATTTTGATTTCTATTTCCAGCTGCAAACTGGTTGGCATTGATATCCAGAACAACCCGTCTAGGAGCAATTAAACTGTCTTCATGTTGACAGACCCAACGTTCATTTTCATCACGACCATCCATTGTTTCACCATCTTTAACAACATCACCATTCATAAATAAATAAGAAGCAAAATTATAAATATATTGAATCACAAAATTGTGGTCTAAATCATGAAAATGAATCTGTAAATCTGGGATTCCTAATGAAATAAGTCCCGTCGTATCTACCAACATATCTTCACTATCTTGAATATTAAAAAAACGAACATTCAAGCCTCCATCTAAGAAATGTAATTTGGGATTATTCCACTGACTTTGCACATACGCTTGAACTGGCATAAATTTTTGAGAGTGTGGCCAATAGAGAGCAATGCATTCTGGAAATACCTCTAACAAAATATCCACATATTTAGCAATCATCTGACAACGCTCTTCAATCTCTAGACCTCCAGCCATAAAATCACCAACCATCACTTCATAACTGCAACTTTGTAAAAGTGCCTTAGCATCATCACATGTCCAGCATTGATACATTGCCATTTCAGGAATAGTCGTTTGATCAAAGGGAATCGTATTTGTTATCATTACTTGAGATGGAACCTCTCCACCTTGATAAGTGACAACATGCTTGCATAATGCATAAGATGATAATTCTCCTGTTGCTACTTTATCAACTTCACCAAAAGCCTCTTCTAACTTTGTATATAATGTTTCATGAGGTATTTTGATATCTTCTTTAAATAATAATTTGATGAAATAAACATTTGCAAACTTCTCTGCAAATTCGTCCATATTGACTGATTGTCTTTCTTCGCTCATATATCCTCCCTAATGCAACCAACTGTATATAAAAGTTTAACATCATTTTCATAATAAGATATAAACTTTCTGTGTCACATGAATTCTAGAATTTCATTTAATGACGCCCATTTGACATTTTGAACTTCCTCATATTGCTGCAACTTGACTTGTTTCACCAGCCAAGACACTCCCACCTACTGTCATATCCCATAAATCAGATTATCTTTCTTTACCAGATTGTCTTTGTCGAATCAACAATTAATTCTTCTGATTAAAAATACATACATGAACAAACAAATGATACATATCTCATGGTATTTGTTTTCCTCTTAAGTGAGTCTTTCCTCATTTCTGCTGATGTTGATTGTATCAATCCCAATATTCCATAATATCTCCTTCTCATCATTTACATACAAATTTTAAATCAAATATAATTGAATCTGAAATCTCCTGAGGGATATGGTATTGCTGATGAGTAAGACAATTCATAATATCTTCCTTTAATTCTTGAGAAACATGTTTATAAGGATTTCGCTGATTGACTTTGGTTTGAATATAATGACATAACTTATCTTCTGGATACCAGTACATTTCTAGCAGGAATGGCAATCTTTCCCAAGAATCCTCTGCTAATAAAATTCGTAATAAATATCGTTTTTGATGTTGATGACTTACCTGCTGATAATACTTATAAACACATCTTGCTCCATAGTGAACTTTATATTTTATAATTGATTGATAAGCTGCTTTTGATAATGAAATCCTACTATCCAATAAGAAATGCCAATAGATATTTGAAGCTTTTTCTTTCATCAATTGACTCAATGCCTGAATAGTGACCTTAACAATCTTTTCATTGTCACTTTTTAAATAAGGTAATAGGATATCAACCTGTTCCTCACTCCCACATTCACCAACACCTAAAATGCCCACTGGACAATCAAGATGCTGAAGATAAAAATTTAAACAATCAAATTGTGTATGTTTCCTTAACAAAAAACGAATGTAGTCTCTTATTGAATAACTTTTATCTAGTAAAATTTCCTCAATCCCATTCCAAATATTCTGATTGAAGTGATAGTAACAAAGAATAGCTTCTTTTCTCACATAAAAAGAAGGATGATATAAATATGAATGTAATCTCACCATATCCATCTGCTCACTGTGTAATAAACTCCTTGTCAAAAGCAATAAGCAATAAGAGTCTTTTTCTTTTGTTAATAATTTTTCAATCACTTCATTTGATAACAAAGAATGTTCAGTAACAATTTCATAAAAAGCTTTTCGTGTCAATACATTTAAACGTAATAAGTTATAAATATCTAAATTATGAATAAGTTCATTGAAGCGATTGATATAATACTTTTCAACTTCATCAAAATGAATTTGTTGACGTCGCTTAGATTTTTTAACTTTTATAAGAACATAAGAAGTCTGAATCAATTCTTCCAATGAACACTCAGATAGTCTTTGCATTGTCAATACATAAGCTTGCTCTTGTACTTGTTGTACCCAATCATTCATCCTTATCATCATAAAAGGCAATGTCTGAGGATAAGCGTATAATAACTTTAAGCACTTTTCCCTAAAATAACCGCTTGGATGAAAACTTCCCATAATGAGTAAACTCTCATAATCGTCACTGTTTTGAAAATAAGTAGACATTGATTTGATATCAATAGTTTGCCAATCGATTGACCAAAGCAAAGAAGTATAACTTCGCCATTGTTCCCCTATTTTTAGGATTTGTGGAATTGCTAAGCGTGAAAGATACTGATAACCAATTTTTCCAAGACGGACAATAGCATCTTGATGCTTATGGTCTAAAACTTGATAAGCAGTTGCATAAAGAGATAACCAGTCTTGAGGTTCAGTCTCTAATTTTTCAAGTGACTCTCTGATATAATCAGGAAGTTTTCGTTTACGAAAGAACATTTTATTGAACCTCTTCATTTAAGTAATGAAGTAAGATTTCGACAAAGACTGAATAAATAGGAACACTATCTAATAATGATTTATTCTTAAGTGTTGCTACACTTGGAAGTAATACAAACAAGTCAGCCACTTCTTCTAATGAAGTTGATGGGTTCATGGTAATTAAAGCAATCTGACAACCATTATTTTCTTTAAGTTCAAAACTTTCTTTAACAATTTCACTTTTTGCTCCAGCTGACATAACGACCAATAAGTCTTGTTCATTAATCATTAAATCACAAGCTTTGACATGTGATGAACTTGGCAATACATCTGCATCAATACCATACATAGCCAAAGCATATTTTAATTGCAAACAACTGACTTCTGAATTAATTTCACCAACACATTTGATTTTCCTAGCAGACTTTATATTATTGGCTAATCTCGTTAAAATTTCATCATTTAATGTATAATGCAAGAGTTTAATTGTATCCATATAAATCTTTTCAACATTCATAATTTTTTCATTTTCATCTTCAATAACTCTTTCAGCATTACTTAAACTGTTTACATATTTCACACAATCATATCTAAACTCTGTATAACCACTATATCCCATTTTCTGACAAAACCTTAAAATGGTCGTTTTCGTAATTTTAATTTTCTCTGACATCTCTGTTAATGAATACATTTGGACTTTATTTAAGTCCATTAAAATCAGTTCACATGCTTTTAATTCATTCTTAGTTAAGGTATTTTTCTTTAAATTAATATTTGATAAAAAGTCCATAACATTCTCCTTTTCATTTCTTTTATTATACCTTATTTATGAATATATTCCAAAACTAATTTCAAAAAGAAAAAGATTGCAAAAAGAATAACATGTGCCCATGTTATTCCATATCTTTCAAAGATTCACCTAAATCTATTCTTTGAATTTGTTTGGTTAAAACAAAGTTAACAATATAATAAGTTGTCAATCCTACAATAAATACCATCCCATACAAATAATAAGGAATATAAGCTTCCATATAACCTGCAAATTGCATAAATGCAAACAATAACAATTGATTTAAACCTATAATACATAATGGTAATGAAATGAATAATGATATCACTACAATTGGAGTCGTTGCCTGTAGATAAATCTTCTTAATCTCTTTATTTTCATAACCCATGACTTTTAAAAATGACATATAAAGCGTATTACGGTCTAAAACAAGCTTGGTTAAAATATAAATGACAACAAAATATATAACCAATGAAACACTTGTCATAATAGGAATCAATTGAGCAAAGGTTGTTGTCATCTGTTCCCCAATCTTTGTCATATCATCTTTTGTTATTGTTGATAAAATATACTGTTCATTTATATTTAATTTTCGATTAGAAAGATAAGCATTAAAATAATTATGATCTTCACTTAAAAGCTCATTACATAACTCTTGTGACATGAAAGCAGCAAGAACGCCTTTATCTTCATTGATTCTATCAACAATCAAATCATAATTCTTTTCTGTATAAGGATTTGTAAAACGAACACTGTCACCCTCTTGAAGATTCAATTTATGACCTAAATCATAACTCATAATTATATGATTCTTTTGGCTTGGTAAATCAAGTTGATAATATTGACTTTTTTCACTTATTCCATAAAATGTCACATCTAGATCTAAATCTGCTTGATGATAATTGGTTTCTAAAGTTGTCACTGTTGCCTTTTCAGCATCCTTAATTTCTATTGGTGCCTTTAAAATATATTGATAATCAGCATGTATACTCCTTTCCACATTTTCAAGGTAATGATCAATTGAAGGTGTCATCATAAAACCAAAGATAAAGATAAAACTCGCAAAGAAAATACCAAAGAACAGCATCACATAAGTTCCTTTATTTTGAATGATAATACGTTTTTGAAAACGTTTTATAAATGATTTGTTTTTAAGATATATATATTTTCTCTTTTTATGTTGACGTAAATCTCTCCTTAATAATCGTAAAGGTGATATACGAAGTTTATAATTGAGCATTATATACAAAACGACCATCATAAAGACAAAAGGTATGACAGTTGTTGAAAGAAATGCTTCCAACATAAAATGTATAGTTAATGGTGGTAAACAATAACTATTATTGTACATATTTGAAAATACTGGTGGAAATAATGTATATCCAATAATATTCCCTATAAGGCTTGCTGTAAGTGAAATGAGCATTGGTAACATCATATAATGATGAACGATTTCTCTTTTGGTATAACCATTAGATAATAATGTTCCTATGACTGGTGCCTGTTCTTCAATAATTGTCTGACTAATCACTACAAAGATAAAAGCTAGAATGACAACCATAATATAAAGTAATGTTTGAATCATTGGAATATCACTGCCCATATCATTGGGTAAAAATGAAATACATTGATTCATTTCAGCTGTCAACATTTGTGAGATTTGATAACCATTTTTCTGACATATGTCTTTAATATCATTTAACTGATCATAATTCTGCTTTTCACTAAGTGATGTTGTATTGATATAGCTATATTGGTAATTGATATTTGATTCACTATAGTAGTCAAAACTTTTATCATCAACAATACCTATACCAAAATGGATAGGATCCATCATTAAATCATTACTTTTTTCAATTAATGCACTATAATCAGGGACAGAAATCAATCCCACAATTGTAACACTGTAGTGGTCAATCCGAATGGTTGTCCCCACTTCATAGTTATTCTTTAATGCAAATAATCTATCAAGTGCTATTTCTTGATCATTTTCTGGTAAACGCCCAGTATGAAGAGTGGCTTGATTGACATAGTCACGATTTTTAAATAAACGGAGCGTTGTGTCTTCCTTGATGTCTTGTTCACTATAGAAATTCTCATAGATTTGTAAAGACTTTTTTTGAATTTCATCAATTGTTTTCTGATTCATTTTATTTGTAACAATGAATTGTCCATCTTCAACATGACTTGATATCTGATTCTCTTTTAAAGCATCTTTGTAACCATAAGCAACTGTTAAGAATCCTGAAACAGCACTAATCATCACAACTAGAATAATCATAATTGATAAATATCTTGCAATATTTTGTTTAAACTCCTTTTTGAGAGTCTTATGGAGTGGATTTCTCATCATTATCACCTACCATTCAATATCTTTCACAGCCATAGGCTGAGGATTCATTTGGATATTGACAATTTGACCATCTTTTAAATACATAATACGGTGAGCCATTTTAGCAATAGCATCATTATGTGTCACAATTAAAATTGTTGTTCCATAATCTTGGTGTAACCGTTCTAGAAGTTCTAAGATATCTTTTGATGTGTAATAATCCAATGCCCCTGTTGGTTCATCACATAATAAAAGACTTGGATTTTTTGCTAAAGCACGTCCAATAGCTGTTCGTTGTTGCTGACCACCTGATAATTGATTAGGATATTTATTTTTATGTTCCTCTAGCCCTAACTTTAGTAAAAGATCATGAATATCAATTGGTGATGAACTTAAATAGGCTCCAGATTCAATATTTTCTTTAACAGTTAAATGAGGAACAAGATGATAAGACTGAAAAATAAACCCCAGTGTCTTTCGACGATACTGTCCTAATTCTTTTGAAGACATGACCCCTAAATCTTGTTGATCAACAAAAATACTTCCTTCATCAATATCCTCAATTCCACCAATTAAATTCAATAACGTTGATTTCCCTGAACCAGAAGGTCCCAGTAAAACACATATCTCACCTTTCTCAATGATACATTCAATCCCCTTTAAAACCATAATACGACCTTCACCCTGCCCATAAAACTTTTTAACACCTTTAACATTTAAATACATGAAAACTCCTCCTATCATATTTATTCCATAACATAACAGTGTTATGTTATGCTGAAAAAGAAAAGGAATTACTTTCTCAATAAAGCCTCTTCCATTAAAGAATTAAATCCATTTCTTAAAAAGGTAACAACAATTTCAATTTGTTGTAAAGCCTTTTCTTCACTATAATTATGAGATAATACATGTAAAAATGAATGAACTTGTAAATGTGATAACCAATGTAATGTACATTCATTAAATACAGGATTGGGAAAATCTAATAATTTTTCTAAAACAACCAGAATACGTGCTTCTATAAATTGGCGAATTTGTTCAAAATAATCTTCATATACTGTACCTTGAGAACAATTAATCAATAACTGTCCAATATCCTGATGAGCATAATAAGTTGATATCAGTTCTTTCCCAAAAGAAATATCCAATGTAATTGTATGGTCAAATTGCTTTTGATGCATTGCTTCCTCTTGTGAAGAATGTTCTTTTAATAATGTCATGATTTCATCTGCAAAATCACGGACTAAAGCATCAAACAAATCTGCCTTATCCTTGAAGAAAAAATATAATGCTCCTGTCGTCACTCCTGCATTTTTACAAATTTTCCGTAGTGATGATTTTTGATAACCAACTTCTAGAAACTCCTGTTTAGCAAAAAACAATAACCGCTCTCTTGTATCTTCTTTTTGCACTCTGTTCATCACCTCACATAACAATGTTATGTTATAATGTTTTCTCATTTTTGTCAAGTCAGTAATTGCATATTAATATATAAATCTCTCTAATTATGATCCAGTTTTCTTAACGACCTCATCCATATCTTCATAATCCATTGTCGTGGCATAAATTTAGCATAAAAATATTGACACTTGACATATATCGAACAAATAGATAGCTCTTTCCCCATTTTTGCATCTTCCATAGCCTTGATCACAACTTGTTTTGGTGTAACAATTCCAGGAAATTTTACCTTTTTGCCATGAATTTCTCTGATGAGCATATCTGTATCTACCCAACTTGGACATACTGCTATTACATTTATTCCTAAATTTTTCAATTCTTCATTTAAAGCTAGAGAATAACTTTTTTCAAAAGATTTTGTAGCTGCATATAAATTAATATAGGGCACAGGTTGAAAAGCTGAAGCTGAAGATATATTCATGACAATGCTACCTTTTTTCATAAAAGGAAGACAAATATTCGTTAACACAACTGGAGCATAACAGTTCAAAAGAATTGTTTTTTCTATTTCTTGAGGCTGTAAATCTTTTGAAGGTTTCATCTGAGCTATACCTGCATTATTAATCAAATAAGAGATAATAACATTCTGTTCAACCAACAAAGCCTCTATTGACAATAGATCTTGAGAATCAGTTAAGTCCTTACAAACACAAACAATCTTATCTCCATATTGTTTTTGAAGGAGAGACAACCTTTCAGCATTTCTTCCAACAACCCAAATTTTATCAATATCTTCTTTCATCAATTCACAAACAAACTCTTTTCCAATCCCCCCACTAGCACCTGTTACAATTGCAATTTTTTGATGTATACACTGATTTTTCAATTCAAATTTCCGATCCTTTCTTTGTTTCATCTTTTAACAAAATACGTGCCAGATCATTAGCTGAAATCATTTCATATTTTGTTGTAAATAATTTTTTTAATGCGTAAAGGTAGATAACCCCCCAGTAATAATCAGCCAATTTCATCGCTGATCCTGTAACGACAGTTTTTTCCTTTTGACCCTGTTTTATGATTTTTGCAACATATTTGTAAAGTTCTGATTGATAAGTCGTATCCCTTGAACGAAAGTCATTCTTTTCAAACATCATCTGTGTATTTAAGGTAATCTTGGCTGCATAACTTTCATCTTGTTCTAATCTTTGCATAAGACTATGAGATAATTGAAGAATTTTTTGTTTTGCTGAAATAGGCAGATACGTTAAACATTTCATATCATTGATATCCTGATGATTATTAACAATTGAAAAAATTTCTTGGAACAAATCTTCCTTAGACTGAAAATAAACATATATTGTTCCTTGAGCAATTCCAATATATTGAGACAAATCACTTATTTTTGTTCCTGAGAATCCATTTTTTGCAAAATAAAGCATAGATTCATGTAAAATTTTAGATCGCATCTCTTGACGTATTTCTTGACATCTCTCTGGTGATTTTGGCATATTTACCTCCTTTTTTAAATGAATATTTATTCATTCAAATTATATTCCTTCTCTATAAACTAATCAACATCTTTTTTCCTTAAATATCATTGACATTTTATCCTTTTCGTCTATCATAACTGTATGAGGTGTCAATATGAATCATCAATTAACAAAAGGACATATTACAAAGTCATTATTATTTTTTTCTTTACCAATGATTTTAGGAAATTTATTACAACAATTTTATAATATTGCCGATACTTTTATTGTTGGGCAATATCTTGGTTCACATGCTTTGGCAGCAGTTGGATCATCATTTACGATTATGACTTTTTTAACATCTATCATTTTAGGCTTATGTATGGGGAGTGGAATTTTATTTTCAATGTTGTTTGGAGCCAAAGAAGTTGATAAAATGAAAACTTCATTTTTTGTTTCTTTTATAGGAATTGCAGTGCTTGCTGTGATTATTGAGATATTATGTTTATTATGTATTCATCCAATCTTAACCTTTCTCAATATTCCTACAGATATTTATCAGCAAACATATGATTACTTATGGATAATCTTTTTTGGTTTTTTCTTCACCTTTCTTTATAATTATTTTTCTTGTGTTTTAAGAGCTTTAGGTAACTCAAGAGTCCCTTTAATCTTTTTAGCCATTGCTACTACTGTGAATATTATCCTTGATATATTCTTTATTGTTTCTTTAAATTTAGGTGTTGGTGGAGCTGCACTTGCAACTATTATTGCTCAAGCAATGAGCGGCATTGGAATCATGATTTATGTTTTTATGACTCAAAAAGAGCTTCTACCACAGAAACAGCATTATCACTTTGATATAGATATTTTTAGAAAAATAAGAGATTATTCATTGCTGACTTGTATTCAACAATCAGTAATGAATTTTGGTATCTTAATGATTCAAGGTTTAGTCAACAGTTTTGGTGTTATCACGATGTCGACTTTTGCAGCAGCAGTTAAAATTGATTCTTTTGCTTATATGCCTGTGCAGGATTTTGGAAACGCATTTTCAACCTTCATTGCACAAAACAAAGGTGCTCATCAAGAAGAAAGAATTCAAAAAGGTTTAAAGTCAGCTATTTGTATATCAACAATTTTCTGTTTAATGATTTCTTTTGGGGTTGTTGTCTTTGCTAAAGAATTGATGCTCATCTTTATTCATCCAGAAGAAGTTGAAATGATTCGTCAGGGAGTTCAATATTTACAAATAGAAGGTATGTGTTATTTAGGCATCGGTTGTCTATTTCTTCTCTACGGTTATTATCGTGGTATAGGAAAACCAGGTATTTCAGTGATCTTAACTGTTATTTCTTTAGGTCTTCGTGTTGTACTGGCGTATTTATTTGCACCAGCATTTGGTTCAGTAGCCATTTGGTGGGCAATCCCAATTGGCTGGTTCATTGCTGATTTAACAGGTATTGTATATGGTATAAAGAAAGAAAATTGGTTACATACGAAAACATAATCAAAAAGCAGCCCTAGATAAGTTGCTTTTTAGATTATTTATATTTTATTTTATAAGATAAAATAATAATAGCAAATACAAATGTAATAGCATTGGCACCAATAAGATTATAATCTTGAACATTCCAACCATGAATAATCCATAAAAAAACACCTAATACAAACATTGTATACATTCCTAAGGATATCCCTGAAGTATCCTTTGTTTTTATCACTTGATATGCTTGTGGTAAAAAAGATAGCGTTGTTAAAATTGCTGCAATTGTTCCAATCATTTTTCTTCCTCCATTTCATTATTGCTTATTCATGACTTTTCTTAAGAGATAATCACATTTTCTGTTGTATAATTTATTGAATCATTATATATAACTTTCTCCACCATATTTTTCCCTCAATTCTTCCTCCTTACACCCCACATTATAAATATTTTATAGTGTTTTTCAATTTTCAGTCAGCACTTTGCAAAGATATTTACAAATATCATGAAATAAATATTGTTTTTTTAGAATGGTATTTACAAAATTCAAATGTTAAAATAAGAAAAAGGAGGTTTTCATATGTTAATTCAAGATCGGTTTGAAAAATGTACTTTTTCTAACAGCGAAAGAGTTGTTATCGATTTTATTCTCAATCAAAAAATGGATATTCAAAATATGACAACGAAAGAAATAGGCGAAGCCACATATACAGCACCATCCACCCTCATAAGAATCGCTCATAAAATGGGCTTTCAAGGATGGAATGAATTAAAATCTGCATATTTACAAGAACTTAAATATCTAGAAACACATTTTTGTCATGTAGATGCTAATATTCCTTTTCTAGAAAATGATACTATCATGTCAATTGCTTCTAAGATTGCTATACTCAAAAAAGAATCTATCGATGATACCCTTTCTTTAATTACACATGATGACTTGCAAAAAGCCATTCAAATTATTCGTAAAGCCTCTTCTATTCATCTCTTTGCAGTCAGTAATAATTTATTAATTACTCAAGAATTTAAGCACAATATGTCAAGGATTCAAAAACATGTTGAGATATGTTCCTTACAAAGTGAAATTCTTTTCCAAGCTACACTTGCTGCTTCATCAACATGTGCAATTATTGTTTCTTATTCTGGTGAAACGGATATTCTAAACAGATGTATCCTTGCCCTTAAACAAAATCAAATTCCTATCATAGCAATTACCAATATTGGAGATAATACAACTGCCCGATTATCTGATTGTGTACTCAAAATCTGTACTCGAGAAAAACTCTATTCTAAAATTGCAACTTATTCTACAGATAGTGCTATCGAATATCTTCTTGATGTCATTTATTCATGTGTTTTTGCATTAGACTATCAGTACAATCTTGATTTAAGAATGAAAACTTCACAAGTTATTGAATCTGATCGATATTCTACTGTTGAACTTATTAAAGAAGAACACTATAAATAAAGAGGAGATTCATAATTATGAATATTATACAACAATTGATTAACCATCAGAACTTCACACCAACAGAACAAAGTATTAATACATATATCTTAGAAAACATTCATTCTATTGCCAAAATGAGTATTCAACAACTTGCTCTAGCCACTCATTCATCAAATGCTGCAATCATAAGAATTTGCAAAAAAATTGGTTATAAGGGTTATAAAGATTTTAAGTTGGCTCTCGCTATAGAACTTGAATCACAGAAATTCATTAATCATTCTGTTGATTTTAGTACGCCTTTCTATCAATCCGAAAATTATTATGAGATTATTAATGATATTTCATCTTTGTATAAAGAAACAATAAATATTGTACAAGCACAATTAAATATAAATCACTTAGAAAGAATCAGTCAATTAATCATCAATAGTCAACGCATATTTATTTTTGCAATTGGAGATTCTCGTATCACTGCTATGACTTTTATTAATAAATTAATGAAGATTAATATCTATCCTATTTTAGCAACAGAGAATTATGAAGAAATAGCAATGGCTTATAATATGACCCCTCATGATTGTGCTTTCTTTATGACTTATAATGGTACCAATAATCAATTTAAAACTTGTGCTCAGATCTTAAAAAGAAAAAATATACCCATGATAACTATAACAGCTAACAAAAATAGTCGATTAGTGGATTATAGTGATATATGTATTGTTATTCCTGATATGGAAAACGACTATAAGATAGGAACTTTTTATTCACAAATCTCATTCCAGTTCATCTTAACTGTTCTTTACTCTTTCATTTATAAATATGATTACATGCATCATCATCAACATAAAAAGAATCTTGATTTTTATATAAAAAAATAGTTCTCATTTTTTTAAAGAAAAAGAAGAAAAATGGAAAAAAATAGTGAATATATATAGTAAGAGGTATGATTTTCTTTTCTATATATATTTTCTTTTAGCAATCTTTGTGTTATGATATATCTGTAATATACCTCTTCTATTTTATCAAGGAGGTCTATATGTATACTGTGACTCATCATGATGTTCTATTGAACACTACACCAGATCCAACTCTCAAGGACTTCTTTAAACAAAAGGAGCGATTTGCTGACCTTATCAACTGTCTTCTTTTTCACGGACATACTGTACTGTGTGATGAAAATCTATCTCTCTATGACTCTAACAGTTCTACTGTTTTTGATCATAAGGCTATAGAAATGAGCGTTAACAAGGGAAGAGATATTATGATGAGAGTCAATCATAATGATTTGGCTCTACTGATTGGCCTTGAAAACCAACAGACAATTGATTATACTATGCCCTTTCGGATATTGGTTTATGATACGATTACATACAATCAGCAGTTGAACATACTCAATGATGCTGCTAGGAAGTCATTTCATCCACTACCAGTTACAACCTGTGTGCTTTACTATGGCGATAAAAAATGGATTCAGCCGCATACCCTCACAGAAATAATGAAGATACCCCATACATATAGGGATTTGATTAATGATTGGAATGGTCATATCTATGATATCAAGGATATTGACCTCAGCAAGTTAAGACAGCCAGATAATTATATGATGGTAAAAGCAGTACAGATATTTTATAGCTGGGATAAGAATATAGAGAGTCTAAGAGATATGATATTAACTAAGGAAGTTGCAGTTGTTGTAGCTACAATTATAGGTAACAAGAAATTCAGTATCAAAGTCCAGAAAGAAGAAAGCGAGGAGATAAATATGTGCACTGTATTTGATGAATATGTCAGAGAAAGAGAAATGAAAGGTGAAATTAAGGGAAAAGTTTCACTACTATTAACACAATTAAAAAGCAAGTTTGGAGTTTTATCTGATGAATTAATCATGAAATTAGAGACAAGTACAGCTGATGAACTTAATCAAGTGACACTGACTATACTCAATGCAAAAACTGAAGAAGATATATTAAAAACTTGGAGTTAAAAAAGTCTATTGTATTCAAACTCAATTGAATATCCAAATGTATTAAAAGTTCAGCATTTTTCATACAATTAAAATAAAAGCTGTACTTTTTTCCCAGAGTTCTTATGAACTCTTTTTTTTATTTCTTTTCTAAGTAAAATAGAAAGTACAAGGAGGAGAAATGAATGAATAAAAAAGATATTTTACAACAAGAACATGAACTTGTATTTGAATCATTTCAACATGCTTTTGGATTAAAATTTGGTTTAGAGTTAATCGATTATATTCAATCACATCAACTTAAAAGTGTAGGAGTTCGTATTGTTTATAAAGGGTTAGTTATATTTCAATATCTTATGGATGGAAAAAGTGAAGATATATGGCTCAAAAGAAAAGAACGAACAGTAATCGAGAGCGGTCATTCTTCATACTATACTTTTCTACATCAAGATCAGTATTCTACATGGATTGATAATGACAATTATACTCTTGGTGGAGGAGGGTTTCCAATTACTGAAAATCAACAAGTTGTTGGTGCTATTTGCATATCTGGCTTAAAACATGATGAAGATCATCAATTAATTGTAGAAATTTTAAGAAAATTATTAAAGGAGGATCATTTATGAAACTAGGAATACTTGGCACTGGAATGATTGTAAAGGACTTATTAACAACCATTCATGAATTGAAAATTGAGTCTATCTATATTCTAGGGACTCAGCAAACAGAAGAAGAAACAAAATCGCTTTGTGAACAATATCATCTAGATGGATATGATTTAAATTATGATGATTTGTTAAAACGTAATATTGATACTATTTATGTCGCTTTACCTAATCACTTACATTATACATTTGCTAAAAAAGCATTAGAAAATGGAAAACATGTGATTATTGAAAAACCTATTACTGCAAATACTTTTGAACTCAAAGAATTAATCAAGATTGCAAAAACAAAACACCTTTTCATGATGGAAGCTATGAATATACATTACCTTCCCGCCTACCAAACCTTAAAAGAAAATATTCATAGAATTGGTCAACCTAAAATTGTGAGTTTTAATTACAGTCAATATTCATCACGTTATGATGATTTTAAACAAAACAAGATTCATCCTGCTTTCGATTATCATAAAGCTGGTGGTGCATTAATGGACTTAAATGTCTATAACATACATGGAATTGTTGGATTATTTGGTAAACCAAAAAGAATTCAATACCTTGCAAACATTGAAAAACAGATTGATACAAGTGGTATATTAACATTAGATTATGGAAATTTTAAAGCAGTCAGTATTGGTGCTAAAGATTGTAAAGCGCCAGTTATGTTAACACTGCAAGGTGATCAAGGTGTTTTACGTATAGATACACCGATTAACCAACTCACAAAATTTGAATATATCAATAACCAAAATGAGAGTATAATTATCAATAAAGATGAAAACAAACATCGTCTTTTCTATGAATTCAAACAATTTATTAACATGATAGATTATCATGATGAAATGAAAGTCAATTATATGTTAGAAATTAGTTTCATAGTAAGTGAAATTATGCAGGAAGCAAGATTACAAGAAGGGATTGTATTTGATAATGATAAATAAACAAATGACAGTTGGATATATAGGCAATGGGAAAAGTGCAAATCGCTATCACATTCCGTTCGTTTTACAAAGACAGGATAAAATCAAAATCAAGATGATTTATACTCTTGATCATTCACGTGATATCTGGGATGAGATTCCTGGTGTTTTCTATACTGAAAATCTTGATGAATTATTAAATGATAAAGATATTCAAGTTATTGTTATTTCTACTCCATCAGCTTTTCATTATGATTATGCAAAAATGGTCCTTCATGCTGGCAATCATTGCGTTGTTGAAAAGCCTTTTGCTGATACCTATCAGCAGGCACAGGAAATCTTTGAACTCGCTAAACAAAAAAATCTGACTGTAGAATGTTATCAAAACCGTAGGTTCGATAGTGATTTTCTAACTGTCCAAAAAGTGATTGAATCTGGTAAATTAGGTGATTTATTAGAATTAGAGATGCATTTTGATTACTATCGACCACACATTCCAGAATCTGTTTATGAATTCAGCGCTATTAATTCCTATCTTTATGGACACGGCTGCCATACCCTTGATCAAGTGATTTCTTATTTTGGTAAACCAGACCATATTCATTATGATGTCCGTCAATTACTTGGTATTGGCAGAATGAATGATTACTTTGATTTGGATTTATACTATGGAACTTTGAAAGTTTCTGTAAAGTCTAGTTACTATCGCATTAAGGAAAGACCAAGTTTTGTTATTTATGGTAAGAAAGGTATGTTTATTAAAGAGAAAAAAGATAAACAAGAAGAACATTTAAAGTTGTTCTATATGCCTCATCACAATGATTTTGGTGTAGATTTACCCCATGAGTATGGAACTTTAACTTACTATGATGAAAACAACATTTATCATGAGGAGAAAGTCATCTCAGTAAATGGAGATTATGGTCGTTATTATGATGACTTGTATGAAACAATTATAAATAATGCAAAACCACTTGTCACACCTGAACAAACACTCTTACAAATTGAAATATTAGAAAAAGGCATCGTAGGTTTAAAATAAAATGTTATCAATATAGCCAGAGGTCGATTTGACTTCTGGCTATATTGATAGATATAATTATTGCACACACTTAATAATTCCCATTTTATAGGCATATAATAATAACTTTAATTGATTGATTCGCTGAATTAAATCTATTCCAATATCACTATCTTTCACTAATATTCTATGAATATATGTTTCAATATCATGAGATTGTGAATGAATATCACTATTGATATTTAAAACTCTATCCATTCCCTTAAATGGAGTATGGGATTTTAAACGTAAACCATGAGAATTAGAAATAAGAGTATATCCTGCAATGCCTGTTTCTTTTTGATATGCTTTACAAAATCCTCCATCTATAATAATGACTTTTCCATTTGCTCTTAAAGGTGTTTCATGACATTTAACAGGAGTGTGTCCATTAATAATATGAGATAATTTTATATTCATATGAAATTCCTCTAAAATAGATAAACAACATTCTTCCCTATTATAGAATTGATAATAGGGATTTCTTTTTTCCAACCACATTGACTGATCCTTGATAAAAAATCTTTCAAATGTTTTGAGTTGTCTTCCAGATAATGGTGAATCTATACTACTCCATAAATAAAACATAAAATCTATAGCTTCACTATCTTCATGAAAATATGCATTTCTTGCTTGTTGATCACAATAATCAAAAAAACTTTTTCCTTTATAAATTGTTCCATTTATTTTGATTTCTTTGAGATATCCTTGTTCGTTTAAAGGTACACACCCATGAAATAACAAAGTATTATTACTACACAAATACATACTTCCTTTCTGATAAAGAAACGAAACATGCTGTTGAAGTTTTTCGCTACTCATAAATTCTTTTTTTAGTTTTTGAATAATTGTATTTTCATATTCATTTAATTCATAGCGACAGTCTTCTTCAAAAATATCTTCTAAAATGTAATTCTTTGTTCCTAATTGTATTTGATTATTTTTAACAAGATGAAGCTTCAACTGTTCATTCATCTGATATTCTGGATGTTTTAGTATAAGAGCTGCTTCGGTTTTTAAAACCATAATTGATATCCACTGCATCATTGCCTGAAGACGCTTTAATTTTGGATATCTGCGTTTTGCATATCGTTCTAAAGATCGTAAGGAAATGGCATAAATGTTCTCTAGAATTTCTTCATTATGATAAACAAGACAGTTTCTTATCACTCTTGTTATACATGCTTCATTTCCACAAGCTGCTCCCATCCATAAAATATCATGATTTCCCCATTGAATATCTACATTATGATGTTTTATCAAAAGTTCAATAATTTTATCTGGTCTTGACCCTCGATCAAAAATATCTCCAACAATATGCAGTTTATCAACTGCCAATCTTTTAATTAATTGAGTCATCATTATTATAAAATCATGAGCCATGTCAACCGTTATAATACTCTCTATAATGTGATGTTGATATTCTTTTTGATAATGGCTATCATGATCTCTTTCATTAATCAATTCCTCTATAATATAATTCCAGCCTTCAGGAATTGCCTTTCTTACTTTAGAACGCGTATATTTTAAAGATAGTTTCTTGATTAAGATAATTAAATAACAAATATTTTGATGATACCAACTTTGATCCAATTTGCCATCTTTTTCAACTTTTTCCATCTTTTCATTTGGGTAATAAATGAGAGTTGCTAATTCTTCCATTTCATCTTTTGACAATTCACTGCTAAAATAATCTTTAATCTTTTCTTTAATTACTCCTGAGCAATTATTGATAATATGATGAAATGCCTCATATTCTCCATGCAAGTCAGACATGAAATGTTCAGTTCCTTTAGGTAAGTTTAAAATAGACTGTAAATTAATAATTTCACGACATACATCTTTGATTGTTGGAAACTGTTTAGATAAGAGTTCATAGTATTCTAAATCTTTTGCATCGAACTCAACATTCTTTAATTTTTTATCATTTATATACATATCTTCACCCCTTTCTTTTAAATAATAAAGGAAGACGTAACATCTTCCTTTATTATTTAATCAATTTGAATTGAATATGAGTATATGTTTGTACGTAACGATTGAACAATTTGAACATTTTTCTTTTCTTCAAAGATATCACTTTCATTTAAACATGTTGATAATCCCAGCCATGGTTCCAGTGCAATGAAAGAACCATGATTTTGAGAAGACCAAAGGATAAAATAAGGGAAATCTTTGAATTGAATTGTCACTTTATGAGATGATTTATGTGATGCTAGAGTGACTTGACGAGATTGAAGTTCATCAAATATAATCGCATCTTTTTCAAAGAGAGAATGTACTAAGGGAAGAACTTTTTCATGATGTAATAAGGGAGTTCGCTGCTGAATATCTATAAGTCCTGTTTCTGTTATTGGTAAAGGTATAGAACAATTCTCTTCTTTTTCAAATTCAATATAATAATCAGTATAATTCTCATTTTCTTGTAAAGGACAATTAAAACCAGGATGACCGCCAATAAAGAATGGCATATCATCATCACCAAAATTTTCAATAATATAACTCACTTGAATCAATTTCCCCATCAATTTATATTCAATCAATAGTCTAAATTTATAGGGGAAGGCTTTAAATAATTCATCATCTGTCATAATAGAAAATACAATACGATTCCATTCTTGACCCTCATAGTGAAAATCTCGTTTTCTCACCAAACCATGTCGTGGAATGTGTAATTCCTTACCATCTTTGGTGATAGCTTCATCATTTCTTAAACTACCACAAATAGGAAAGAGGACCGGTGCTTGTCCACTCCAATACTCTGGATTTCCTTGCCATAAATATTCAATTCCTAAAGGACTTTTAATAGATGAAAGTGTTCCACCTACTGAATTAAAAGTTAATGAGAGAAATTCATTTTCTAAATAATATTCCATAATATCACCTAGAAGGCCTTTCCAGCACTACCACAAACTTTAATCTTATCCATAACATATTTTTTGACTTCATCACGACCCTTAGAATTATATTTTTTAGGATCAATTGTATCTGGTGCATCATGTAAAACTTCATTTACACCTTTAGAAAATGCAATTCTTAGATCAGTGGCATAATTGACTTTACATATGCCACGACGAATACACTCTTTGACAACTTCATCAGGAACCCCTGATGTTCCATGTAAAACAAGTGGAATAGACACAACTTTTTGAATCTCACTTAATCTTTCTACATCAACTTTAGGTGTCCCTTTGTAAACCCCATGTGCAGTTCCTATAGCAACTGCTAAAGAGTCAACTCCTGTCTTTTCAACAAATTCAATTGCTTCTCGTGGATCAGTGTAAGGATTATCGTCACCACCATCTAAATCATCTTCTTTACCCCCAACTTTTCCTAACTCTGCTTCAACACAAACTCCAGATGGATGACAAGCATCTACTACTGCTTTACTAACTTTGATATTATCTTCAAATGATTCATGTGAACCATCAATCATAATTGATGTATATCCTGTTCTTAATGCTTGCATAGCTAATTCAAAACTATTTCCATGATCTAAATGCATAACAATAGGAACACTCGCTTTTTCAGCAGCTGTTTTTACATTGGCATAGAAATAAGCCAAATCTGCATACTTAACAGTTGATGGTGTTGTCTGTAAAATAACAGGAGATTGAAGTTCTTCAGCAGCTGCAACAACAGCTTGAACCATTTCCATATTTTCTACATTAAAAGCACCAATTGCATAACCACCCTTTTGTGCATCTAATAATAATTGTTTTGTTGTAACTAATGACATACATATTCCCCCTTTTCACATTCTTTTACTTTGACTTGCTGTAATATTTCTAGACATTGTGTTTCTTCAAAACTACCTGTCTCTGGTGAAAGTGCATTTGCTGTTGCAATAGCAATAGCAAATGCAAGTGCTTCTTTTGGTGTGTATTTTCTTTGCAAAGCAACTGCAAAGGCTGCAACCATAGAATCACCACACCCCACTGTGTTCACTGGTTTAATAACAGGTGGACGCGCACGCAAAACCTGATCTTTCATTACAAGTACTGCTCCGTCTGCCCCCAAAGAAACAACAACATATTGAATACCCATTTTAGCAATTTCTTGTGCATATTGAATGACTTCTTCAACTGTATTAATTTCAATACCAAACAAATTTTCCATCTCATTTTTATTAGGCTTAACCATAGTTGGTTTTGCTAATAACCCTTCTTTTAAAGACTCTCCACTACTATCAAGAATCACTTTTTTATGTTCATTTTTTATCATTTGAATTAATCTTTGATAAATATTGCATGGCAATCCCTTTGGCACGCTTCCAGAAATTGTCACGATATCACTTTTCTTGATAATATCCTGAAACAACTCTATAAAACACTTCTCCTCTTCAGGTGTAATCACACATCCTGGTTCTAGATATTCAGTTGAGCCATACTGGGGATCAAGAATATTAATACAACTTCTTGTCTCTCCAGATACATGTCCAAACTGATAAGCAATTCCATCGGTCGATAATAATGACTCTAGATATTGACCATTATATCCACCAACAAGTCCTGTAGCCAAAACATCTTCATGACATAATTTTATCACTCGAGCGACATTCAAACCTTTACCCCCTGCTGAATTTCGACAACGAGAAACTCTCATCACTTCACCATTACATATGGCTTCATCCATATAATAAGCCTTATCAATGGATGCATTAAGTGTTACTGTAGTAATCATAACCTTCTCCTATTTTTCACTATCAATTAAAATTTTTCCTTTGACAGTTCCTGGGGTTTTGAACTTCTCAAAAGCTTGAGCAATTTCACTCAAAGGTAATTTTTCATAAATAAATGAATCATCAAATTTTAAATCGCCTGTTTTAAAATAATGGGCAACTGCTTTCCATTCCTCTCCAGGAAATGGTGCACTATAAGACATCCATGATCCTGTTAAAATAAATTCCTTACGATTCATATTTTCCCATTCTTTTACTGTGAAAGACAGTTCTTTTGTTGGTGTTCCAACAAAACAAACTTCTGCTTTATTTGCTGCTAATTCAAAAGCCATTTTCATTGTTATTGTATTCCCAGCAGTTTCAAAGACATAATCATATCCATGACCATTTGTAAGCTCTATGGCATGTTCCATAAAATCATCGTGTAATGTGTTAATAGATCCCGTAGCCCCCAAGCGTTCTCCTAATTGCAAACGTTCATCTGATATATCAAATACAATAACTTCTTCTGCTCCAAATATTTTTGCCCATTGCATGACAAACATGCCAATCGTTCCACCTCCCAGAATTGCAACTTTTTTTCCACCTTTATAATTAACTCTCTGTAATCCATGTAAGGCAACTGTTGCTGGCTCAAAGAAAGCCCCCTGTTCAAAAGTCACTTCATCTTCAAACTTCACAGCATTTTTCTCTGGAGCAACAACATATTGAGCAAAACTTCCATTTTGTCTTGAACCAATAAAACTATAGTGCTTGCAAAGTGAATAGTTACCCTTTTGGCAATCTTCACATTCCATGCATGGAACAAGAGGAACGCCTGCAACTCTATCACCAACTTTTAAAGATGTAACGTTTTCACCAACTTTTGCAATTGTTCCTGAAAATTCATGTCCTAATACAATTGGAAAATTATGACAAGCACCCTCATTCACACGTGGAATATCAGAACCACATATACCTGTATATTTCACTTGAATTAAAACTTCCCCCGCTTTAGGCTCAGGTGTTATGACCTCTTCATAACGTATATCTTCTTTAGCATGTACTACTCCTGCTTTCATTTGATAACCCTCCTATTGATTTTCTAATTCTTTTGCTCTTTTCTTTGAACAACGAATTGTAAATAACCAGCAAATTACATAAATGACTGCAATGACAATCAATCCTGTCACATTTTGCAATGTAAATGTTTGAGTAAAAATATAAGTAATTGGACTTCCTCCTTGATCTAATGCAGCAACTAAATTTCCAGTACTTGTTGATCCTGTTGATGTTGCCAATGCTGTTAACCAAGGAATCGTTTGATTAGCAATCCAAATTGTCATAGTCATAATAGCAGTTCCAGATATTAATGATCTAAACAAATTACCTTTATGAACAGCTACAGCAATTGCTATAAAAAATCCAATTGTTGCTAAATCTCCAAATGGTAAAACTCTATTTCCTGGCACCAAAACTGCAATAAGTAATGTTAAAGGAATAAATAATAATCCTACTGTCACAACTTGAGGATCTCCCAACAAAACTGCTGGATCCATACCAATAAAGAACTCTGAATTTCCAAAATGTTTTGTTAATAAAACTTTAGCACGTTCTGTTAATGGCAATAGACCATCCATAATACATTTCACAATTTTAGGCATTAATACCATAACTGCTGACATTTTTATTCCTAATGGTAAAGCTGTTTGTACATCATAACCGGCTAAAAAACCAATCCCTGCTCCTAAAATGCCTCCAATAACAATTGGTTCTGCAAAAACACCAACTTTATCCTGTAAAGTATCAGCTGTTAAATCAATATCTCTTAGACCTGGAATTTTTTCAATAATTGCATCAATGACACAAGCAATTGGTCCCATATAAGCCGCTGTGCCATGTGGTACTGTTAAGCCATCTAGTTCAAAGTAATCTTGCATAAGTGGTGCCCATAAATCACCAAGTTTATAGGCTATCATAGCATGAACAATTACACCTACAATTCCAATCCAAAATTGTCCAGTCACTGCATATGCAATAGCTCCAGTAAAAGTCATATGCCAAATATTCCATATATCAATATTCACTGTCTTTGTCCACTTTAATAATAGCATAATAACATTTACCAATATTGCAATAGGTATCGCAACTGTTGCTATATTAGAAGCCCATGTTATTGGAGAGGCCCCAGGCCATCCAATATCAACAACGCTTAATGTTAAACCAAACCTTTGTGACATAGCTTGTGCTGCAGGTCCTAACTGTGCATTCATCATATCAACAATTAAACTCAAACCAACAAATCCAACTCCAATCATAAGTCCAGCTCGAATAGCCTTCCCAATCTTAATACCTAAACATATACTAATAACTGCAATCACAATTGGTAACATCACTGATGCTCCCATATCAATGATGTAGTTAATGGCATCACCAAATATTCCTAACATGTCTCATTTCCTCTCTTCTCTATTATTTGAGCACATCTAAAATAGCTTGCTCAGTTTTTTCAACATTGACTCCTGAGATAAATGGCATTCCTGTAATCAATGGAACTCCATAATCTTTTCTCACTTTTGATGTTGTGATAATTAAATCTGCTGGTAAATTAGAAGGAATTTCTGAAATTCTAATTTGACAAATTTCTACATCTATACCATTTTCTTTACATAATTCAACAACTTTATTTGCAGCAATTGTTGAAGTTGCAACTGCACCTCCACAAGCAACAATAATCTTTTTTTTCATAGTTCTTTCTCCTTCTTTTTAATAATTTCAATAATCTCTTGTTTTTCATGAACATTTAATAATTTCATTAAAACATCTGTATCCTGAATAATTGCTAAGATTCTTTGTAACTTTTCTAAATGTGCGCTTGGATCAACAACAGCTAACATAAAGATAAGCTGTACTTTCACAATGTCATCATCAGAACCCATCTGAATAAAATCAACTGGATTTTTTAATACTGCAATAGCAATTCCCGGTTTTTGGACATGTGTGACATCTGTATGCGGAATAGCTACTCCAATTCCATTCACATCTAAGCCAGTTGGAAATTCTGTTTCTCTTGTAATTAATGCATCAATATAACTTTTTTTCGCATAGTTTTCTTGAACAAGAGTACCTCCTACTTTCATCATAACATCTTTCCAGTCCGTAGCATCCACCTCATCAAAGATAATTGCTTTATCAAGTTCTTCCCAAATCACATCTTTTTCTCCTTCCAATTCTTAAAGATTTTCACCAGTGTTTTTCTTTACATACATATCGTACCATTAGACTATATATAAAAACAGTCAAAGATATTGCAAATATTTTGCAAGAAAATAAAACGGTTGAAATCACTTCACAACTTTGTGAAATCATTTCAACCATCTTGATCAAATTAATGAATATTCATATTTTTCACTAATATATGCAGCTTCATGTACATTTTTACATGTTTTCAGTGCTTCTTTAAACTCTTCATTTCTTAACATATTTACAAGGTTAAAGAAAGCCTTAAGATGCATTTTATGATCAACAGCACTTAAACAACAAACAAATTCAACTGGATCAAAATCATCTGCTCCAAAATGTACAGGATGCTTTAAACGTATTAAATTCATTCCTACTTTAACACTTCCTTGTTCCAATCCCTCATGTGGAACTGCAAAACCATCTGATAAAACAATGTAAGGCCCATTTTCTTCAATATTATGAATCATCGCATTAATATAACGTTCCTCAATATAACCATATTCTAATAATGGCAAAGCAGATAATCGTACCGCTTCTTGCCAAGTCACACATTCAACATCAAGTTGAATATGTGTTGAAGGTAATAAATGATGCAAATAAGGTGAAAATATTTCAGCATCTGCTTCAACAGATTGATGAAAGTAATCTCGAACAACCTTTCTCACAGCTTTCATCAATTCATCATGATGAACTGGTGCAATTTCATAAATTAGCGGACTTAGTTGATCAAGCAATCCTTTAGCTGATAACTCTGTTTCACCAATACGAGATGGTAAATGACGACTATTACGTAGTGCATCAATCTTATTTCCAACACGAATATAATCTTCATCATTTAATAATGGAGAAACTGTTATATAATCCACTTGACAATGAGGAAGAGGAACAGTAGAAATAATAACATCTACTTTTTTTGGATCAACGTTTTCTGCTTCATGAGCTGAAATGACATCAATAATCTGAAAATTAAAATGCTTTCTTAATTTTTCTATAAGTAATTGTGATGTTCCAATTCCTGCATGACAAGCAACAATTACATGGAATGCAACTTCTTTATTCTTTTTTCTCTCTAATGCTGCACAAATATGCACAGCAATATACCCAATTTCTATTTTATGAATTTCTCTACTCACATATTGCTTAATAATAGACAAATTCTGGTTAACTGCTTCTACAACATCTTGATTTTCCTCTAAAACTTCATCAATAATTGAACTTTCAGGATAATCAGGAGGCGTTGGTTTTAATACTGATTCTAAATGATTAGATAAGTTTTCAAAAAAATCATAATCATCATTGAGATTAATACCAAGGTCATAAGAAATATGTTCAATAAACTGTCTTGTAATTAACTGTATTTTAATAATTTTATTCTCTTTTGTCATTTGCTTCATATATTGTGAATCTACCAATAATTCACTTAAAAACTGGATTTCATTTTCTGTTGTATTGATATGACAATACTGTGAAACATATCTTAAAATATCTTGAGCCATAACATAATAATCATTATTTTTCATTTCACGATCTTCAAGATATTCACCCATCAAATGACGATTAATCATAATTCCTAAATAAAGAATAATCTTTTGAAATGATTCATCTGTCAAATAACTTTTATGTAGATGTTCTTGCTCACTTAAAACCTTTTGAATTGTTATTCTATTTCCAGCCTGTATACTAATATGACGTGAAACCATTGTATTCTCTTTTTTAGAATTTGCCAAACGCATTAAAAAAAGTCTTTTATCACTTTCTTTTCCTTCAACCCTTAAACCTTTATTTGGATGCGATGTCACTCCCAATCCGAAAGAATGAATATATTTTTTTATTTCATCAAGATCATTTATAATCGTTGCTCGACTCACAAACAAATGATCTGCAATTGTTGATAGAGTAATATACTTTGAACTATTCATTAATAATACAGATGCTACTGCAATTCTTTCTTCTTTAGAAAGTTTATAAGAATAAAGATCTTGCTCAGTTAAAAAATAGTTAATATTCGTAAAATTATCTTTTCTTTGAATTTGTCCACCAGCAATTAATTCCATTTCATCCAATTCATTATCTCTTAGTATATTATTAATAGATATTAAATCATTTCGAATTGTTCTTTGAGAAACATTGTATTTTTGGGATAAATCATCAATAGTTATATTTTTTTGTATCTCACATAAATCTTTTATAATAGATATTATTCTTTGATTCATTCATATCACCCTCAATTCTTTTTTATTATATCAATAAAATAAACTATTTTCACTAAGAGCCTCTATTACATTTCGATTGTTTTTCACAATATGATTTGCATTTTTTCTATAAAAGATATTTAATTCTCATTAACTACCTCTTGATTATATTTTATTAAAATATCTTTATTCTTTTATTATTTTTAAAAACTTTTCAATATGTATAAAAACAAATATTAAGACAATATTCTTTTCTCCTCAAATATACAGCTCTTATTTATATATAACATATCAGTTGCATAATAAAAAGAATAACTCTTTGCACTTATCATGCAAGAAATTATTCTTAATCATTTATATTATAAATCTTCACCATTAGAAGCAATCACTTTCTTATACCATTCATATGAATCTTTCTTGCTTCTTGCTAATGTTCCATGACCTTCGTTATCTCTATCCACATAGATAAAACCATAACGTTTCTTCATTTCTCCTGTTGTAAATGAAATACAGTCAATACATCCCCATGGTGTATAACCCATAAGGTCTACTCCATCTTCTTCAACAGCTTTTTTCATTTCTTTTATGTGTTCTCTTAAATAATCAATACGATATGGGTCATGACATGTTCCATCTGCTTCTTTTTGATCAATAGCACCAAATCCATTCTCTACAATAAATAATGGTTTTTCATATCTTTCATAGAAAATATTTAATGCATATCTCAACCCTTCTGGATCAATCGCCCATCCCCAGTCAGACTCTTTAATAAATGGATTTTTTACAGAATGTTCACTAGAACCATCTGTTGCCTTAGATACATCCTTATGAGCAGTTGAATCAACTGTATTTGTCATATAATAAGAAAACCCTATGTAGTCTACAGTCCCTTCTGATAAGATTTTCTTATCTTCTTCTGTAATATCAATATGGAATCCTTTTCTTTCAAACATTTTTAAAGCATATGCAGGGTAGTGTCCTCGACATTGAACATCACAGAAGAACCAACGATCATGCATCATTTGATTAGATAAAACCATATCTGCTGGTCTACAGCTATATGGATAAATTGGTACCATTGCTATCATATTTCCAATGAAAAAATCCGGATTGATTTCTTTACCAGCTTTTACAGCCAGTGCACTCGCAAGTAAAGTATGATGACCACAGATATACATAGCCTCTTCTGGATTATCATAATCTCCAAAATGAGCACCACTATTTGTCCAACCAAAAATATCATTTTTAAAATTCATTTGATTATTGATTTCATTAAAAGTCATCCAATATTTAACTTTATCTTTATACCTTGTAAAACAAACTTTTGCAAACTTTACAAAGAAATCAATTGTCTTTCTATTCATGAAACCACCATATTCTTTAGCAAGATGATAAGGCATTTCAAAATGCGATAATGTAATCACTGGTTCAATTCCATATTTCAATAATTCATCAAAAACATCATCATAGAACTTTAACCCTTCTTCATTAGGCTCACTTTCATCACCATTAGGGAAAATACGTGTCCATGCAATTGATGTTCTAAAACATTTAAATCCCATATCTGCAAACATTGCGATATCTTCTTTATAATGTCCATAAAAATCAATTCCAATATGATTTGGATAATAGTTTCCTTCTATCACACCATCTGTAATCACACGTGGTACACCATGTGCTCCAGCAGTCATTACATCAGCTACACTATATCCTTTAGAAGTATTGAGAACTCCACCTTCAAATTGATGAGCGGCTAAGGCTCCACCCCATAAAAAGTCTTTACTTAATGACATATAACTCCTCCTTCACTTTATACTCTTATTATACACAATTTTATTTTTGATTAAAATCAATTCCTTATTTTTCTTCTGTATTTATTTTTATAACAAATTAAAAATACCTAACTATAAAATCAATTTTACATTCAATTATTGCTCATTACACCTACCATATAACAAGAAAAGATAGATAAATTGTATTTATCTATCTCATCAATGAATTGATTTATAATGAGTATAAATATATTTCAAACTTACAACAGCAAGAATTCCATAGCCAATAAAAGAAAATAATATCTGTAATAGACCTTCTATGTTAGATACAAATTGTCCATGAAACAACAGAGGATATAAACTGATAAAATCTATAAAATGATAACCTCCATAAGCAAATAAAAGCGGTAATAAGAAAAGACATATACTCATAAATAAAGTTAATAAATGATTTCTGACTTTAATTCCTATAGCAAATATTCCTATAATTATAATGAACACCACATACACCTTTAATATTAGACTCATCATACATATCATTCCAATACTTACCCATGAAGGAAATAATAAAAAGTTCTGAATTGACATAGCCGGTGCAAGTAAAGAAGAAAAACCATAGGTTTGTTGCAATAAAACAAAGGGAGGTGTAAGAACAATTATTAAAAACAATATCCCAATACCAATTGATAAAGATAACTTAATATTAAGAATATAATGATTACCCCTATAAGATGTTTGAGTAATCTTATGCATTTGATTTTGATATTCATATGTTATGACTTGAGATAATCCTATAATTGTAAAGATACATAACAATAGAGTTGGCATAAAGAGCCAATTTATATCTATAAAATATTTTTGATAAGCAACAGGATAAACAAACTGTTTTTGTGGATTGTTTTGAATATCTTCATATTGCTCAAAAACTCTTTGGAAAACTTGTTCACCTCGTAATTGTTCATTAATTTGCTCTTGCATAGCATTAGCTTGCGTTTGAGTTAAAGACCCTTGCTCTCTCTTTTTGGAAATCGTCGCTAACTGTTGATTCAAATCTTGATAATGCTTTTGTTCTTGAAGTATCCATTGTTCTTTTTCATTTGTTAATGGTCCTTCTAGTCTTTTCATATATTGCTGATATATTTTTTCGTCATTATCCATATAAATTGAGATATGCTGATATTGATAACATTGGATCAAAATACATAATATGCACAATAAAAAAACTTTTTGTATAAAAAATATTTTATAACTTTCTTGTTTTATAAGTGATAATGATTGTGATTGAAAGTTTTTAAATTGTGGCAATTCAACAAGTTCTATATTCATATTTCTCTTATAATGATAAACAAATGTATCTATAATTATAAATATAATGAATAAACTTAACAATCCTATCAATATTAACATTTGCAATGATATCAGATTTTTAAAGCATGATACATTTCGATAAACCTGAAAGAAGGAGTCAGTTTGTAAAACAGAAATTAAATTAAAATATTTGAATAAGTATAAAGAATTTAAAGAAGGAATAAAAAGATATAAAAGATATTCAATAATAATTATAACTAGACTGATTATTATAGCAAATAATTTGTTCTTAGATAAGATAGCAATCAACAACATAATCAACCCAATAAAACTTGCTGCTAAACATTTCATTAAAATAAATAAACCTATAAACTGTTGAACACTCAAAGAAAAAGGACATTGAGAATACTGAGAAAGAGATTGTACACTTCTTGATAAATCACCTAATCCATAAATGACTGATGAATAAACTAACTGTCCAACCATCATCATTGTTGTAATAACTCCAACCATTATAATCATCACAAAACATTTTGCAAGCATGGTTGGATACTGACCTTGAGATGTTATTTTGATAATAGCAAACAGCTTTTTTTCCTTTTCTTCTAAAATCATAGATGAGACCAATACCATCATTGATAACATGATGAGAAAACTCGTCACAGGAAAAGACAAAGCAGATGTCACACCTTTCTCACTCTCATATATAAGAGGTGTATCTATGCGTGCTAAATAATCCTGAGCGGTTTTTTGGTTATTTTTTTGTTCAAAACTTCCATCTTTTTGAAATATAGAAATACTCGAAAGCGTCTTTGCTTTGTCTTGAATATTTTGAATATATAATGGATAATCATATAGTTTCTGAAATTCTTTTAAAATCTCTTCTAGAAATGTCACTTCACTTTCTAAATGGGAAGTATAAATAGGATCGTGATTCTCTTGATATAATTTTCCATATTTTTCTTCAACCTGAGGATTTTCATTTAAAATTGATTCAATTATATATTGATTGTCTTTTTCATTCATACGCAAATTTATCAATTGCTCTATAATTAAAAATCCATGATATGTTTCATATTTATCTTTTATGAATTGATATCTTTTGTCATTAGAAATAGTCTGCAATTCTGTTTGTAGCTGATGATAGGATGAGGGTGGAATCTGAGAGTCTAAATTTTGAGTATATGCAAAGATACCTATATTTAAAATACAAAGAATAATAAGAAATGCTATGAGATTTCTTTTTTGAAGAAACTTTATAAACTCAAATTTAATCAACTGTAACATCTTCATCATCTCCAAACAAATCCAGATAAACATCTTCTAATGAAGGTTGACAGTATTCTTCAAGGAGTTCATTCACACTCCCTGAATTGACAATTTCACCTTTTTTTAGAAAAATTATTTCCTTGGCAATAGTTTCAACATCTGACACAACATGCGTAGCAATTAATAATATATGATTATGTGACAATTTATCAAAAACATTTCTTAAAGAGACACGTTCTTTAGGGTCTAACCCTGCTGTTGGCTCATCAAACAAAAGAAGTAAAGGATTTCCTAATAAAGCTTGAGCAACTAATAATCTTTGCTTCATTCCACCTGAATAAGCACGACATTTCTTTGTTAAATGATCCTGCATATTGACTAGCTGTGCAACACGTTGCACCTCCTGTTGAATTTCTTTTTTTGGTATATCCTTAAGAAGCGCCATATATGTTAAAAATCTAAGTCCACTCATTTCTTCATAAAGTCCTTGCTGCTGTGGTGCATAACCCAAAATTTGATAATATGAATATCCTAATTTTGATATTTCTTGTTCATTCCATAGTATCTTTCCTGTTGTTGGTTTTAATTGTTGACAAAGCAGATTCATTAATGTTGATTTTCCAGAGCCATTTGGTCCTAACAATGCATAAATACCTTCTTTTAAATGAAAATTGACATGGTTTAAAGCTTGTACATTTTTATATGCTTTAGATAGATCTTTAACTTCTAACATTATGCACGCCTCTTTTTCGTTAATGTTTTTATTGGCTCATAATTCTTCTTATTGTTAAGAAAGTCATCCTTAGAAATTAAACCAACATATTCTTTCTGAGTTTCATATTGCATTGTCCCTGCCCATGTTTTTTCTTCCTTCCCCTCTCGATCATAAACAACTAACAATTGATCTTTTGTTTGCGCCAATATTTGTACAAATTCTTTTGGTGCTCTTGTAGACTGATTTAATTTTTCAAGTTTTGGATTTTCTAATGATATTTTATAAGTATCTATAAATTTATCTTTCCATTGTTCAATTATTGCATAATCATTAATAATCATTGAAAAGTTATATGTTGATCCTTTTGGTAAATCTATAATATGACTTATCTTTTCTGTTTCTAAATCAAGAATATATAATTGATTTTTCTCTATATAATAAATTTTATTTTGATAATAATTTCCAATTTCTTGATGATTGACTTGAACGGTTTTTGATTCTTTTGTATCTATATTATAGATTTCATAATTGACTTTTGCATTCATCATTAATTTATCATATTTTTTATAATTCTTTTCATCAAGATATTTCTGTGGATCTTCACTATAGCTCATTGTACTCATAATCAATTGACGACCTTCTCCACCTAAGATATTTTTATATTTCATATCAAACACTTTTGTTATATCACCTGTCTTTAAATTGATTGAGCATAAATTTTTATCAGTTGTGACTTGCATTGTTTCATTTAAATTGACTTCAACGTTTTGTGTTTTTGTGACAGGAATATATAATTCATCATCTGCAAAAATAAGATTATTTAATTCAAATTCATAGCCATCATCTAATCGACACAATTCTTTACGATTTTGTCCATCTAAATCCATCTGGACTATCCCAGGTCCTTTTTGTTCTCTTTCTCCTAAAGCATTCATGCCAAATCCCATTGTTTCTATCATATACAAGTGGTCACCATAAACAAGAATTTGATTCATCATAGAACTTCCACTCTCCAAATAGGCAGTACATGTTTCATCTTTATGTTGACATTCAGGCTTATTACATAAATAGACTTCTTGCTTTGAAGCATAATCATAATAACTAATATAACTCTTTTCTTCTTCATCCTTTAAAAAGTAGTAACCTTTTTTGGATGTATCTCCATTCCAGAATAAATACTTCCACTCTTTTAAAATTAAATCTCCTTTTTCTTTTTTCGTCTGGTTTGTTGTTGGTTGCGATTGAGGACTTTGACAACCTACCAACATTAAACCTAATAAGACTATAAATATTTTTTTCATTTTTCATCACCCAAAACTATTGTAAACAACAGATGTATCCAACTTGTAAAAAAGGAGTAACTTAATTTTGAGTTACTCCTCCATACAATAAAGGCCTAAGAACACCTAATAATGTGACATTAATATTGATATTATTTGTATCTACCCTTTTTTCAAATTCGCATGATATACGTAATTTTGCTTTATTTGATTCATAACCATATTGATTATAAACCCAATCATCAATATCATCTAATTCTAAATATTCAATCATTCTCCAAGCCATTGTTTTCATTTCATTATCACTCATAATAAGATTATCTTCCTGACTCATTGAAAAACCAATGATTTTATGAGTTTGAGGATCCATTTGATAATCAAATGATTTGAATGAATCCTGCCACATTCTCAAAACTTGTCTTAAATAATAAGCATTTTCATCATCAATTAAAGTTCCATAATCAGCAATATACTTCTCATCTTCATTTTCTAATAACTCATGGCTTAAAATTTTATGATTCATTAACTTTTCAATTTCTCCACTAAAGAGTGTTTGAAGCTGTAGCAACTTTTCTTGTTCTTTCACAGTGTATTCATCTTTTCTTTTAATGACATATTCTTGACTATTGGTTGATGAATTTTGATAAAACTTATAAATCCCTTCTATAACAGGATGTTCTTTTAGTATATCTTCAGTTTGGCTATTTTCTAGTGATATTTCTTTATTAATATCATAAAAGTCCTGAAAACCAACAATGATCATAGGAAAAGATAGTGAAATAATCAAAACAAAACTACCTATAACGCGCATTTTCTTCTTATTCATGGTCAATGACCTCCAACGTAAAACTAACTGTTGTTCCTAAATGTAATTCTGATTGAATAGAGAGTTCAGTTTGATGAGCGTCACAAATACGTTTAACAATTGTTAATCCAAGTCCAGCCCCACCCAGAGATCGCGAACGAGATTTATCTGCCATATAGAACGCTTCTGTAGCCTTTTTAACATCTTCTTGACTCATTCCCATTCCTTCATCAACAACTGAGACTACCACCTGATTATTTTCAAGATAAGTTTTCACTATAATTGTCTGTCCCTCTTGGCTCGCCTTCATAGCATTATCAATCAGATTTCTTAGTAAAGTAAATAATAAATCTGATTGCGATTTTACCCATAAATCTGTCTCTTCAAATCTTAATATATAATGAACATACTTTCCAAAATAATAATCGCTTAATTGCTTAAAAATAAGTTTTAAAGAAACTGGTTCCAATTGTATTTGATGATCTCCAACTGCTAATAAATCCATGAGCGTATAAGAAAGTTTCTCTAATCGCTTACCTTCTGTATAAATATATTGAGCAGCCTTTTGACGTGTTTCTTCATCACAATCACAAGTTCTTAATAAATCTGCAAATCCTAAAATCGCTGTCATGGGTGTTTTCACTTCATGAGAGAAACTTCCCATGAACTCTTCCTTCTGGATAACACTATCCTGTAATTGATGAATTTTTCTTTCATTCATTTCAGCCATTTCATCAAAACTTCTTGATAATTCACCAATTTCATCTTCGCTTTCAATTTGTGTACGTTCACTGTACTCTCCATCAGCAATACGCTGACTCACTGCATTTAATCTATGAATAGATTGAGTAAGATAAGAAGAAAGAAATTTGAGTATAGCATAAGCAATGCCAAAAAGAATAACACTAATAACTAAAAAATTTCCAATCTGTCTGTCTCTATCTTGATAAACAGAAGTCACATCATAACAAGAAGTTAAGTAATATACATTTTTTCCTGCATTGACTTTTGAAGTTACAAACATCTTATATTGTTGATTCAAATGTTTAAGAAAATATTTTTGTTCAAAATCCAATGAAATATATTGACGGTATTCATTATCAATATTGCTGTATAAGATTTCTTGATTAGAAAGTGATAAAGCATAGGTTTTTTGAACCTGTGATGTATAACGAAACTGTTCAAGATAATAAATAGCTCTGTCTATCATTTTAGATTGTTCCTGATGAGAATCTCTTGCATATTCTAATGAATCCTGAAATAATCTTGTCTCTAAAGAATAGACTTCTATTTCATGAGTAGATAAATTATGATTAATCGTTGTTTGAAGAAGGTTATGATGATTTTGATATATGAGTGCTGATGAACCTATAGAAAAAAGAATAGCCAAAGTCAGTAAACATGACCAGATAATTTTTTCAGCAAACTTCATTTGGAACCTCTAACATATAACCAATCTTGTAAACTGTTTTGATTTCTTCATGCCAACCCAACTTTTTACGTAATCTTTGGATATGTAAATCTAATGTTCTTGTTTGGTCAAAGTCTTCTTTCCAAACTTTTTGATAAAGGACATCTCGGTACAATGCCATATTTTTATTTCTAATTAAGAATAATAACAATTCATATTCCATATTGGTAATGTCTATCTTTTTTCCATTTTGAATAACACATCTTTTCTTTGTATCAACCTCTATATTTAAAACATGTATGATTTCAATTCCTTTATGATACCGTCTCAAAACACTTTCCACTCTTGCTATAAGTTCATCAATTGAAAATGGTTTTACCAAATAATCATCTGCCCCCATATGCAATCCTTTAACCCGATCTTTAATACTTCCTTTTGCAGTTATAAAAATAACTGGAATACTTTGTGGTTCAATATATTCCATCAATTCATAACCACTAATTTCAGGAAGCATAATATCTAATAAAATGAGATCATAAAAATGATTTTCAATCATATCTGCACCTATTTTCCCATTTGAAGCATAGTCACATTGATATCCTGCTCTTGTTAAATTCATCATTATTAAATCAGCAATAGGTCTTTCATCTTCTACAATTAATATCTGCATATCTCTCACCTCTTATCTATCTTATAAAAGAGTTGTATCATTATTGTATCACAACCTAGAGATAATAATGATATTTCTGATTTATTTTTTTATTATTTGAGATAAAAATTTCAAAACAGATATCTTTCATAATTACCACATCTCACCTTCAGATAGTTTCTTTCCCTCCTCAATAGTGTCATAGTCAGTCTATCTATCTGTAAATCTACTTACTAATATGAACTATCTGCTCAATCCTCTTTCACATCATAACCATAAAATAATCTTGCCATAACAGATGATGCTATTTGATGTACCTTCATTCCTACAGAATAAAAAAAACATGAATTAAGGAGAACCTGAAATTCATGTTTTTATACTTATTAATGACTTTGTTCTTTTTTATGTCTTAAACATACTACAATGATGAGTATTGATGTAACTAAAGAAAGCATTCCCACAAAATATGTTGAATCACTTGTGTTTGCACTTGATCCTTTTTGAGGTGTTGTTGAAGTTTGTTCCATACCTTCCTTTTTAAGATGTTCAAATGCTGTTTTCAATTGCTCCTCTGCTGACATAATTTGCTCAGCCGTGGCTTTTTCGTCTTTAAATACTGATTGAGCATTTATGAGAGCTTTCTTTAAATTTTTCCATGAAGACAACGTATAATCTTTTGCATTTAATGCTTCAACTTGTTTCATTAACTCTTGCAATGCTGTTTTATCAATACTACTTATTTTTAAATAATCAATAGCTTCACTTAATAAAGTTATTGCATTATTCACTTCTAATTGTGTTACTTCACCATTATTATAAATCTGTTTTGCTTTCTGTAATGCTGATTTGAATTCTTGAACAATTTTGGTATCCAATTTTTTTAATGTTTCTTCAGTGATTTTTTCAGCTTTAAGAATAATTGATTCTAATTGTGATTTATCAACCTTATGACCTATCTTTTTCACTAATCTTTGATATGCATTCTGTAACTCATTTAAACTCTTATCAATTTGTTCTTGAAGAGATGATTCATTATTCAAAAGATTTATAGCATCATCATAAGCATTTTTAAAATCTTTATAAGATTCTTCTGTGTAATCATCTTTTGACTTTAAAACATTCTTGATGTCACTACTTTCTATATATTGATATAAAAGTTCCTTATTCACAGGAATAATAAATTGAATTGTATATGTTTCTGTTGTTTGACCATCTTCAGATTTAACAATAATTTTCACTTCATTATTGTATAACGGAAGAATTGTTATTGCTTCATTATTAAGACTTTGAGCAACTATTGTTGGAATTTCAATATTTTTAAAAGGAGACTTTGAGCGATTCATATGTCTTAAATCAACAGTATAAGTTCTTGTATTGGCATCATATCCTTGATAACCAGCAAAATCTGTAATTTGAATGCCATTAAGTTTCAATTCATCTAACTGTGCACTCTTATTGGCTTGTACTGGCATGATATAATCATAAACTTCAATTTCTGTTAATCCTATGCATTTACCCACTTGTGGTGATTTTAACCATACTCTTAATTGACGAGTTGTAATTGGTTGAATAAATCCATATGGAGTATCCCCAGATGTAAATGGAACTTGTGTAATATGAGAAGATTCAATTTCTTTCCATGTTCCCGTCTCACTATCATAATATTCAAAACGAACATTGCTGTCACCTGGTAAAACACTATATTGATTATCTGTAAAATGCCAAAGCTTAACATTCTGCATTGTATATTCCTGTTGCCAATCTAACTGAATATAAGTATCAACAGGTGGATTTTCATCTCTCAAGCTCCAGTTTGTCCACCTTGCGCTTTCTCGGCTTGATTCAGTAGTCACACCATCATTTAATTCTGATAATGAATCATTAATTGCTATTGAAGTTGGATCACTTGGAACTCCATCAACCATTTTTCCATTTGTAAATACTGGTACATCATGATGATTCTTTGAAGCAATATTTTGAGATTCTGCTAGAGGAGGTGCAACTCTGACTGTCATTATAACTTCTTGGGTTGTATTCAAAATACTGACAGATCCCTTAATTGTTACAATTCCTTCATCTTTAAAGGCATCAACTGGAACTTCCCATTTGACAGGGAAAGATTCACTATAAGTCCCATTTTGATATAATCCTCTAACAGTTTGTGGTAAGGATGGTGTTACACCTGCATTTGTGACTATTGATTGATTTTCTACTGCCACAATATCGCCAATCACATGAACTGTTACACTTACAGTTGCATGATCTTCTTTCAATTGACCTGTTACAGTGAATTCACCTACTTTATTTAACAGATTTTCATCATACTTATTCCATTGAACACTTAACTCTTTCTTTTCACCATTATTATATGTCCCTATAACTTGTAATGGTAAAACAGGTGTCTCACTTAGACCTACATACAAGTTCTTGGCAATACGATAGCTTTGTAAATAAATATCACCTTCAACTGTATCTTTTCTTGTTTTTACAGTAATACTTGAACTCTTTAGACCATCTGCACTTGCAGTCAGAGTAAAATCACCTGCTTCTTTCGTTGATTGAACAATCACCAGCACCTTACCTGAAAATGCTTTTCTTGAATTACCTTTATAACTATCAGTATCTGCAGCATTCCCATTATCAACACCAACAATTTGACCATGCCCCTCAATACTAAAATGAATACGATGGTCTGCTCCAGAAACAATGTTATTGTTTACATCTTTAACATCAACTGTAATATAAGACAAACTGCTTCCATCTGCACTGATCTCTGTCTTATCACTATAAGTATCTAAATAAGTTGCAGCAGAATTTGTTGTCACTTGCTTTCTTCCGACTGTATCATCTATCAAATGACCATCCTTATCATATGCTTTAGCACTCAATGTTCCAGATTCCCAAGTCACATTAAAACTTGGATAAAACTCACCATTTGAAAAAGTTTGATATTTATAGCCTAAAGATGTTGTGTGTGGTGTGGCAGTATCTTCACCAATTTTTCTCCCATTCAAATACAGTTCGACTTTAGCAGCATTTGTAAAGACATCAACCTTGACTTTTCCATCACTTGTTTTCGTAATTTCATTATTGTTCCAAGTTGACATTAAATGTAAAGTTGTAGAATTTTCATCCCACATACTCTTATATAAATAATAAGTATCCTTCTTGAAACCAGCTGTATCTACAATTCCAAAATATGAAGACTTTGGTTTTGCGCCCTGACCACTTACACTTCCTGCACCCGTTCCATTCCATGGAGTTGGCTCTCCAATATAATCAAAACCTGTCCAAACAAACTCACCAGCATTAAAATCATTTTCAATCACAAATTGCCAAGCATCACTAGCAGAATGCCCCCAACCGACTTTTGCTTGATCATTATCATATTCAGACATCTGTAAAATATTATCATCTCTGCCCGCTGTACTATAAACACCTCGACTATGAACAGCACTTGCTGTTTCAGAACCATACAATGGCCAATCACTATATGTTGTATGCATTGCGTTTGTTTGATCATTATTGGCATAATTTAATCCAACAACTCCACCCGCTTCATATATTTTCTGATTTATTTGACTAATCATAGCACTAGGATCTGTATTTTTGCGATTGTCACCATTTGTGACAGGGCGAGTCATATCAACTTCCTGAACCCATTGAATAAGCTCATCAACTAAATCAACATAATGTGATGTTGAACCAGATGTCCCTTCATCAATCTCATTTCCTAATGACCACATGATAACACTAGGATCATTCTTACAACTATTAATCATAGCTTTGATATCAAATTCAGCCCATTTCATACCATTTTCACCATTGATAATTTGATTATTGTCATCAATAGTCTGATTAAAATAAGCACCATAGTCATTAACATTCCCATTTTTATACTCTGTCCAGCCATCAAAAGCTTCATTAATAACCAAAATACCATACTCATTACATACATCTATCAATGAAGATGCAGCAGGATTGTGTGTAACACGAATGGAATTACATCCCATTTCTTTTAATATTTTTATTTGGCGTTCAATCGCATCACGATTAGCAACAGCGCCCAACGCACCCTGATCGTGGTGCATACATACACCTTTTAATTTCATATTCTTTCCATTTAATGAAAATCCATTATTTTTATCAAAATTAAAATATCTAAAACCATAATCAGTATGATATGTATCTATAATCTCTTCACCATCAAGAATCTCAGTTTTCATTGTATATAAATACCTATTTTCAACTGACCATAATTGAGGTTTATCCACTAAGACTTCTTGCTTGATATCTTTTGTACTCTTTGCTGATAGTTGAACTTCCTGACTTGCTACACGACTGGCTATATTTCCTTGTTGATCTCGTAAAGTATTTTTAATTGTTACTGTTTTTGGTACATCATTATTATTTTCAACTTTCGCAATAACATCCATCTTAACAACACTATCCTTTGTGTTTTCTAGATCTTTTGCAATTAATTGAGTTCCATTATAGCCAACATGAACTTTATTTGTAACAGTTAACTGAACATCACGATAAATACCACTCCCTGAATACCAACGGCTACTTGGAATTTTATTATTTGTTTTCACAACGATTACATTTTCAGTTTTCCCATCACAAATCAATCCATCTGTAATATCAAATGCAAATGCAGTATAACCATAAGGATGCACACCTAACTTTTTCCCATTAAGATAAACTTCAGCATTCATATATGCTCCATCAAATTCAATAACTAATTGTTTTTCCTGATATTTTTCTGGAACAACAAATGTTTTACGATACCAACCAATTCCACCAGGTAAAAATCCACTTTCGGCTTCACCATTGGTTGTAAAATTCTGATCAATACTATAATCATGTGGTAAATTGACTGTATCCCAAGACGAATCATTAAAATCCTGTTTTTGTGCATCGGATATATCCCCACGATGAAACTTCCAATTTTCATTAAATAAAGTTGTTCGTTCTCCATCACCGATAAGATCAACATAAACATCTTCTGGATGAGATTGACTGATTCGAGTATTTTCTTGTGCTAAAACATCAATAGGTAGTGATGTTAATAAGAGTGATGCAGTGGCTATAGCACAAATTTTTTGATTCCATTTCCCTTTCATAATTGCCTCCTTTTTTCATAGAGGATGTACTATTATGATTATTTGAATACATAAAAAGACCTAATGGCTTGATGTAATAATATACATTCAAGTCATTAGGTCTTGCCTAATCAAATAGTAACAATCCTACTGTACTATCAGTATAATTGTTTAAGTAAATTATGTCAATATTTTTACTAATTATTATTAATATTTTAGTGAATAAGTATTTATTGAAACTGTTCCCTTTTTACTCTCTTTAATACCTCAATAGCAGTTAAGCCTGTTAAAATTCCTGTTGGAATAGAAGCTGCCAACATAACAAATATATATGGCATTAAAGCAGCTGAAGAAATCACAAAAGATATCACAAACATTTGTCCAATATTATGGCATATAGCAGCAATAATTGATACAGATACCAGAGGTAGCTTTGTATATCTTTTTAAAAGTGCTAAAACAACACTGCTCAAAAAGACACCGCCACAACTCATTAAAAAGGTATAATGCATGAGTGTTCCAGTTAGAAGACCAGAAATAATAACACGGAAAAAATTGACAACAAACATTTCCTTTGTCCCATAAATATCTACAACAAGTAAAGCTACAATATTGGCAATTCCTAACTTAACTCCCAATGGGAGTGGAGAAGACAGATAATGATCTACAGTATGTAAAATAATTGCAAGGGCACTTAACAATGCCAGATATACAATTTTTTTTGTTTTCTTATGTCCCATAATAATCCTTTCTATTTAATATAATCCAAAGCACGTTGTCGTAAGATAGTGTATTGTTTATGTGTCTTTTGATCCTGTGGATTCAATCTATCAAAAGAGCGATGAACCCAATTGTTTTCTTGAATATATTGTAAACTTTGTGGAAAATGCAAATCAAAGATAAATGCAATATAAGATAACCACATATCTAAACGTGTTTTTCGATAAGGTGCATAAATAAGTTCTTGATTATAGAATTGTTTATATATTTCTGGTGATATTTTTTCTTGGTTAACGACTTCAGCAGATGCATAGAGTGTATTTTCAATATCTTCTTCCTCTTTAACTCTAAAATTATCTAATTTATCAGCATCTCTAATCAAATGAATGAACAATAAAGTTCTTTCATCAAACCCTTCATCTATTTTATATTTATTATGCTGTTCAATAGCTGCTTTGATAAGATCATCATATTGATGATCTTCAATAAAGGTTCTTATAAAACCTTCATCAAATAGCAGTTGACTTGAAAACATTGCGTGATCAATCGTTTTATAATCAGCAAAGCTTTCATATTTCACCCATTGTTCAAAACGTCCAATATCATGTAATAAAGCAATTAAAGCGGCTAACTCTTTATCTTCCTGATTCCATTTTAATTGTTTACAAAGATAATCACTACATTTCATAACTTCATATGTATGAATAATTTTCAAACGAATAGATGGAATATTTGTATCATAATGAGAGACATAATTTTTAAATGCCAATCTTGCTTTTTGAAGATCAATCATGATGAATAGCCTCCAATAAAACTTGCATATCAATAACATTCATTTGACCTGGTGCAGATATTTTACCAGCACTTGCAAAAGTCATAGATGAACCTGTTAATTCACCTGTAATTCTAGAAATCACGCCAATTTTCCCCATAGCCATTGTAACTATTGGTCTTTCTAATTTATGAGACATTTCTAATGTCATATTTAATAATGTTATAACATCTTTATAAGTTATTGGCATAACAGCTAATTTACAAATATCTGCTCCTAGAATTTCCATTTGTTCTAATCTATTCATCATATCAGAAAAACAAGGTGTCTTATCAAAATCATGATTAGACATCACGACTTTGATATCATTTTGATGAGCAATTTCTACAAGTTGAAAGACCAAAGTATTCCCACTCATCAATTCAATATCAATTAAATCTATACACTGACTCTCACATGCCTGCTTTACAAATGTTTGATATTCTTCATCACTCAATTGCATCTGTCCTCCCTCACGAGAAGAACGATATGTTAGTAAAATAGGTAAATCTGTCATTGATCTTAATTTCTGTAGAACACTTTTTAAGCTACTGCTATTTCTTATCTCCTGATAAAAATCTATCCTCAATTCAATAACATCATATGGCAAGCCTTGAAATGATTGAAATTGCTGAATAATCTCCTTTTCATTTTTCCCTACAATAGGCAGACAAACTTTTGGCTTTCCTTCACCAATATGAATACCTCTGACTGTACAAACTTTCATACTATACCTCCTGATGACACGTTTTCAAAAAAAGCTGAATTTCTTTGATTGTCTGTTGAAAAGAATCTCTAAGTAAAAAATGATTCCCCTGTTTAATAATTTTCACAACACAATAGGGAAGTGACTTTCCAATCATCAATGTATCATCTTGTTTTATCATATCATATTCTCCTGCCATCACCAAGACAGGAATATGAATCTTTTGCAGATCCTTATAATTCAATTGAGGTTGCTTTTGCATCAATCTAATAAGTTGAAAAGTTCTTCTCGCTTTTGAATTGTAAAGACAAAAAGGCATTAAACAAATAAGCATAACATAATCATAAAAACGATAAAATGGTTTAATCATACATGGTTTTGTATTTGCTCCAATAGAAACAATATGCTTTAATCTTTGATCAGATAATCCTAACAATAAAGAAACAATGGCTCCATCACTAAAACCAATAACATCATACGCTTCAATATGTAAGTGTGTCATAACTGCTTGAACATCTTCACACATTTGCTGATATGATAAATCACCTTTATGAATAGATTGTCCATGGTAACGAGAATCAATGAGAATACACTGGTATTCTTTTGCTAAGAGTTTGACTGCCTCATCAAAAACATGATGATCTTCATTATTTCCATGTAACAAGACAAGTGGAAATCCTTCACCGATAATTTCATAATAGATATCCATGTTTAACACCTCCTTGTCTTATTATACCTTTTTCAAATAATGAAATAAATAATTACTTCGTATGTAAATAATAGTAAATTTGTGAAATACCATAAATACCACCACAAATCATTATATAATAAATAAAATAATGACTTTGAAGTCCACCAGACAATATTATCAATGAACCTATTGTTGCAAATACAGGACAAATAACACCCTTAAATAAACTTTTGATCTGTTTTTGTTTATAGAGACAATAAACTTGATAATATAATACAATATATAGCATATATGCAATAGAAATAGCAATTTCTGATATATCGCTATTAGGAATAATTGAAAACTTCGTACAAATGTAATGCACAATCATCCAAAATGCACAAATCAAGAAAGCAAATAAAGCAGAAGATACAGGAATATCTAACTGTGAATGAACCTTTTTGAGTTGTTTTGAAAATGGAATCATACCCTTACGCATTGCCAAAGAATATGGCATACGCATAAAACCAGTAATTAATCCATTGACAGTTCCCATAACTGATACAATTACAAAAACAACAATAAGTTTGGCAAAAGTGCCTCCTAATAATTGACTCGCCGCTACACTGACATGAGCATCTCCCAAGGCTATGACCTGATCAACACCAACATAACTAGAAATCCCTACAAAATAAAGTGTATAGATAGTTAAAATAAGTAATGGTGCAATTGTTAATGCTTTAGGCATTGTCTGCTTCGCATTCTTGACTTCATGTGAAAGGGATGTAGCCACAATCCATCCATCATAAGAATAAGCAATGGGTCCTAGGGCCATAAGCCAGCCTGTGCTTAAAATAGCGCTTTGTGAAGTCTCAGCAAGACCCTGAATAGGATCACCATAAACAATTCCTAATATGCCTAATAAAAATAATGGCAACATTTTAACAAATGTAGAAATATCCTGAAAAATAGCACCAAAACGTGGAAGAAAAACATTATATAGAAAACAAATAATAATAAATCCAAATCCTATAAGGACTTGAAATTCTAAGGTTGCTTGTAAATGAAATAAGATATCTATATAAATCCCTATAACCCAAGCCACAACAACGACAATAGTAGGAAAATAGATAAAAATCAAAAACCAGCCAAATCCACATGCTGTTTGATTATTTACAAATTCCTGTGCATATGCTATTAATCCACCTGGTTCATTTGTTCTTGCAGCAAGTTCACTCATTGTCAAGCTTCCAAATATAATCGCAATAGCTGCTAAACCAAACAACAAAACACCCAAGAGAATACTCCCTTGAGTTGCTATCAAGATATTATCACTTTTAAAAAAGATACCCGATCCTATACATGTTCCAACAATCATTGTAATTGCGGTTAATAAACTATATTTCTCATGTTTGTTTTTTTTCATCAAATCTTCCTTTACATTATGTTTAACAATTCTATCATGTCTCATTCATAATCACAACTTATATGTCAAAAAAAAAGAGATGAACTCATCTCTTAATTATAATCATCTTCAACTAATCCGTCGTCTTCTTCCTCTTCAGGAGTCTCTTCTTCATCTGCATAGATATCATTCATATCAATATGCACTTCATCAAATTTATGACGGCTTCTTAAATCCCAATGATTTTCACCCACTGTTATTAAGCGACCATCTAATGTAATATTTGTGTAGAATAAAGATTCATTTTCATCTTTATCTGCTTCACTAAATCCTTTGATTTCTGAAACCTCCTGCCATAACTTATAGAAATCAACAGGTTTTTTCTTTTTCTTCATCAAATCAAACGCAATATCAACCATTGAACTTTGTTTATAATCAATCATAGTATCCTCCTACATTTTTTCAGGTGCACTTACACCAATTAAATTTAATGCATTTTTTAATGTAATTTGTGTTGCTCTTACAAGAGATAATCTTTGTGAAGATAACTCTCTATTTGCTTCATCAATAACATAACAATCATTATAGAACGAATGGAACAATTGAGCAAGTCTTTGAATATAATTTGCAATTTTATGTGGCGCTCTTTGTTTTGCACTTTCTACTATTTCATTTCTAAACTCATTAATATGTTTTACCAATTCTATTTCTTTAGGGTGTGTCAATAATTCATAATGATCAGCCACCTCAATACCAACAGTCTGTGCCTGTCTTTCAATAGAGCACATTCTTGCATGAGCATACTGTGCATAATAAACTGGATTGTCATTTGATTTCGATTTTGCTAAACCTAAATCAAAATCAAATGGTGAACTGGCAGCTTTTGATACAAAGAAATAACGTGATGCATCTACACCAATATCATCAATTAAATCTTTAATAGTGACTGCATTTCCAGTACGCTTACTCATTTTCACAACTTCACCATTTTCAACCATACGTACCATTTGCATAATGTCAATATTTAATTGATCAGCATTATATCCTAATGCTTGAATAGCTGCTTTCATACGATTAATATAACCATGATGGTCAGCTCCAAGTAAGTCTACTAAATACTCATATCCTCTATCTAACTTGTTTAAATGATATGCAATATCTGGTGTTAAATATGTATAACTTCCATCAGATTTAATTAAAACACGGTCTTTATCATCATCAAACTCAGTTGATTTAAACCATAAAGCCCCTTCTGCTTCATACGTATAGCCTTGATCTTTTAATCTTTGAATCGTTGGTTCAATCTTATTTTCAGCATATAAAGATGTTTCACTAAACCAAACATCATGAACAACTCTAAATTCTTTTAATATATCTTTAATCTTTTGTAATTCATGTTCAGTTCCAATACTTCTAAAATAAGCAATAGCTTCTTTTTCATCAACATGAGCAAACTTATCACCATACTCATTTTTAATGCTTTCAGCAATTTGAATGATATCTTTTCCATAGTATCCATCTTCTGGAAGTTGTCTTTCTTGTCCCAAGGCTTGAAGATATCTTGCATATAATGATAACGCTAAATTTGTAATCTGATTTCCAGCATCATTGATATAATACTCTTTTGTCACATCATAGCCTGCTGCATTCATAATACGACAAATACTATCACCAACAGCTGCCCCTTTCGCATGACCCAAGTGTAAATCACCAGTTGGATTTGCTGATACAAATTCAATATTGTATTTTATACCTTTTCCAAAATCACTTTGTCCATAGTGATCCTGCTCAACTAAAACTTCTTTAATTATAGAAGTCATTGCATCTTTTCTTAAAAATAAATTTATAAATCCTGGTCCCGCAATTTCTACATGATCAATATTTCCAGCATCTTTGTTCATTGTTTCAATAATTCCTTGTGCAATCTCTCTTGGATTTCTTTTTAAAATCTTTGTTAATTGCATTGCAATATTACTTGAATAATCACCATGTGTTTTGTCTTTTGGGATTTCAATGACTATTTGATCAAGATTATAATCTTCTACAAAATCCAAATCAATAATTGCTTGTTTTAAGACCTTCTTTAATGAAAGTTCTATTTTATTAACAGCCATAGTATCCTCCTTTTATCAATTATCATACTTTTAATACAATATCATATTTACCGATATAGTCAACATTTTTCTTACATTTATCATACTATAATGATTAACTTTTACAACTCAGACACTGTCATCTAGAACTGAGTTATCGATGTCTCATAAGGTTTCGTTTCAGTATCTATTCTAACCTCTAGCAACGCTATCTGGACCATGCCCTAATCTATGTTTTTTATAACACCAATATATAGACCGATTTTATGAAAATCATCACTATATTCCTATCTTGATGATGTATTGTGTCACATTGTTATTCCCTAACTTTTAAATTCTTTACTTCATCATAATTCATTTCTAATTTTTTAAAGTTACTGATTGAAAACATATGAAAGTGAAAAAGAAGATAATTGCTAAACCAATTCCAACATAAAACATTGAATATACTAATCCAATACTCGTCTGAATACTGAATACACCTGTCATAAACATTATATGCCAAGTCATAAAATAATAGATTTCCATAATAATAAGTATAAAACTACCAGCCAAAGAGAAAATCAAACTATTTTTATAATTATTTATCCAAATACCAGCAAATAAACACACAAGAGAAATAATTGTTATAGGATTCATAAGTATTATTGTACCATATGTTTCGTCCAGACCCAAACCACTTTGTAAACATAGAAACTATACAGGCAATACCAAAAACTGTTAATCTTTTCTTTATTTTATTATCTATTTCAATAACCACCTCTACAATAACTTTCATAAATTAAAAACATTTATAAAGTATTCATATACAAATTTTATGAGACTCATTTATGAGACTCATATTAAAAATTGTATACTGTTAACTATCAACCAGTTACATTAAAGGGGCAAATAATCTTAAAATAGCTTCATATAAACCTCTAAATCTTCGACTCTTTTTTTGATCTATTTTTTGACTCAATGAAAGTGTTTCCTGGAAATCTTTTTCAATATCTTGAATTGTTGAAGTTTGATACAATAAAACATTACATTCAAAATGTAAATAAAGACTTCGATAATCAAAATTGATTGTTCCTACAGTTGCAATTTTGTGATCACATAACACCATTTTGGCATGCAAAAAACCAGGTTTATATTCATAAAATTCTACTCCTTCATAAATGAGAGAATAATAATAAGAACGTGTGACTTTATAAACATTTTTCTTATCTGGAATTCCTGGTGTAATAATCTTTACACTTACACCCTTTTTACATGCGAGAATAAGTGCTTTCATCATAGCATCATCAATAATAAAATATGGTGTCATTATTAAGATTTCTTCCTGAGCACAATTGATTAAATTCATATATATATTTTCACCAGTGCGTTCTTCATCCAAAGGAGAATCACCATAAGCAACAACGTATCCATCAAATGGATAATGATTATGATGATAGATATCAGGCATATATTGTGTAAATGTTTTATCATCATGACGATAAGCATTCCAAGTAGACAAAAACATTGTTGTCAAATTCCAAACACCATCACCCTCTAAACGTATTCCTGTATCTTTCCAATGACCAAAACGAACTTTTGCATTGATATATTCATCTGCTAGATTAAATCCTCCACTGTAACCAATATAACCATCAATCACACAAATTTTACGATGATCACGATGATTCATAGCAACTGAAACAATAGGTACAAAAGGATTAAAAACAACACATTGAATACCATATTCTTCTAATTGTTTTTCAAAATGATAAGGAACAGTTGTTAAACTTCCAACATCATCATAAATAAAACGGACTTCAATACCTTCTTTCACTTTTTGTTTTAATAATTTGAGTATTGTCTCAAACATTAATCCTTCTGCAACAATAAAGTATTCCATAAAAATAAAGTGTTTTGCATTTTTTATATCTTTTAACAAATCACAATAATTATAATCACCTAATGAATAATATTTTGTTATTGTATTCTGATAAGTCCCAAACCCTAGATCAGATAAATATGTAAATCCATGAGTCTTTCCATCATTCATTTCATATGCAATATCTTGTGGCATTATCATAACCGGCTCAATTTCATCAAGGACTGGCTGTAATTTTTTACGAATGACACGGGAAGGTTTTTTATTTCCAATTGATAAATAAAGCAATCCTCCAAAGACTGGAAACACAAGAATAAGAATAATCCATGAAATCTTATATGCTGATGTTTCATCTTTACTGACAAGCCATAATACAACAGCAGAACTCATAATAAACATCAATGGTCTTAACCATACATAAGATTTAAGTAATGAGGACGTAAAAAAACCTAACCATAAAACTTGTAATAAAATTAAAACTCCAAATATAAACATTCTATTTAGACATATCTTTAATATTTTCATAGTTCCTCCTGGAAACTATATGGAATCATTGTTATTAAGATATAAGCTGTTGATATAAGACCATTCTGGTCATATAAATCATATTTCATTTTTATGCGATCTTCATTAGCCTCGAATTTTAATAACTTTGTTTTTAAAGGAACCAAGCCATAAGGAAGTTGATATTGATTCCAAACTTCCTTATCAAAATCAAATTTCAACATAGATATGCCATGTTTTAAAATAATTCCTTCTTTTCCATATGTTATTTCAATTGTTCCCTCTTTTGTGTCAAAACTGAGTTGTGTCTTTTGACCTACATGAAGAATACCTTTAGATTTGTATTCTATAGTTTCACTTTGCCCATCTTGTTTAAAAATAGACTTATAGTGGATATTTTTTGTTTGATACATTTTCCATCACCGTGAATATTATACCACACTTTCGGTAAAAATGAGAGATGAGGTGATAGAGTTGAAAACTTTTGTCAAATGGGTTCGTAGAGTTATCATTACTGGAATGGTTTTTGTAATGGTTATATATGGTGTAAGTTATATGATGGCTGCCCCACAACTTGGACAAGGTCATTATATTAAATTATATGATCAAAGCGAGAAATTATTTTATCAATCTAATCAGCAGAGTAATGATATTGCATTAAAAGATGTTTCCAAAGACTTTTTAGCAAGTATTGTAGCAATTGAAGATCATCGTTTTTATTCTCATAGAGGTTTTGACCCAATTGGTATTTTACGTGCAGTTAAGGCGAATGTTCTTGAAGGTGGAAAATCAGAAGGTGCAAGTACGATTACACAACAATATGCTCGATTGATGTTTTTAACTAATGAAAAAACATGGTCAAGAAAAATTACAGAAGCTTTTTTAACAACCAGATTAGAAGCTCATTATGATAAAGATACAATTCTACAAGGTTATATAAATACAGTTTATTTTGGTCATGGGATTTATGGGATTAAAAATGCATCCCGTTATTATTTTAATAAAGATCCTAAAAATTTAGATTTAAATGAAGCAACAATGTTAGCTGGTGTTGTGAATGGACCAGAATATTTTTCTCCATTTAAAAATATGACAAGAGCCAAAGAACGCCAAAAACTTGTTTTAGATCAATTGGTTAATGAAAAATATATAACTCAAGATAAGGCCAATCAGATTTATAAAACACCATTTCAACTAAATAAAGATCCTTCATCTGCACTTACTCTTTCTTACCCTTATTATAAAGATGCTGTTATTAAAGAATTGGAAGAATTAGGATTTTATAAAGAAAGTTATATTAATCAAGGATTAAATGTACAAACAACATTAAATCCAACTGTTCAAGATAAACTTAATCAAACAGTAGATAATCAAATGAAAGATAAAGAGGAATTAGAAATCTCAAGTATGATCGTAGACAGTCATGATGCTGGAGTGCTGGCATTAGTTGGGGGTAAAGATTATGCAACTTCTCAATTTAATCGTGCAACAAGTGCAAAACGCCAAATCGGTTCAACTATGAAGCCACTTCTTTATTATATTGCCTTAGAAAATGGATTTACTCCAACAACAAAATTTAAAAGTGAGCCAACAACTTTTCAATTAGATAGTGGTAAAACATACGCTCCAACCAATTTTAATAAGAAATATGCCAATAGTGATATTACACTAGCTCAAGCAATTGCTGTCAGTGATAATATTTACGCTGTAAAAACACATATGTTTTTAGGAGAGCAGGCTCTTGTAAATGCTCTGTCAAAATTTGGATTTACACATGTTTCTCCACATCCATCTTTGGCTTTAGGAACTTTAAATACAAATATCTATTCATTAGCAAATATCTATACAACCTTTGCTAATGAGGGAACATATAATGATGTTCATACAATTACAAAAATAACAAATGATCATGGAGATATCTTGTATGAACGTAAAAATAAAGATGAACAGTTATTGAACAAAGAGACTTGTTTAATTCTCAATCAACTTTTGACTGCACCATTCAATAAAGCATTTAATACTTATACTTCTGCAACAATGTCTGCTTATCCAACCAAAACAACCTTTGCAGTCAAAACAGGTTCTACATCATATGATTCACTTTGCGCAGGCTTTAATCCTAATTACACTATTCTCAGTTGGGTTGGCTATGATGATAATCGTGAAATGACTATGGCTACAGATTCTAAAATTCCAAAAGTTATCTTTCAAACAATGGCTAATGAACTTCAAAAAGATGAATCTTGGTATAAACCTACAGAAAAACTTCAACAGATTCCTATCAATCCCATCAGTGGTGAATATCAGGAAAATGGTGTTGTTTACTGGTTCAAAAATAATTAAAGGAGCTGTAACGAATAAATAGTTTTTTAGCTATTTAGAACGTTCAGCTTCTTTTTCTTATATATGGAGGTTGTTATTTTTTGTTGTAAATAACTTTTTGTGTTTTTTGATGTACTTAAAAACATGTATTACTTTTTACAAATAAACTGCTTCTTTTTGTTTTCTTTTCCTTTTCTTTATAATATCTTGAATATTTCATATCCATAAATGTTACATCATGATTTGTTTTAGAACAGCTGTTTCTCTCTCCCCCAGCGTATCCAAATGAATGGCATATTCCCACAGTTTAAGAGCATTCTTTTTTAATTCATCATATAATTTTTGTATTTCACTTTTTCTTTTCCCTTTGCTATAAACAAATTCAATCTCATTGTCATTCATATATGTTTCCAGTTTATCGCTTATACTTAAAAGATAATCAATACTTGGTTCTTTTAAAAGAAAATATTTAGCATAGTCAGATCATCTTTAATAAATCTGGCAAAACTGAGCGATTTTGCATACTTAGAAACAATATACAAGCTATTTACTCGTTACAGTTCCATATGATATAATTGTTCAAAAGGATAAATAATATATGGAAAGTAGGCGAAAATTTATTATATATATATCTATACTTAATTAAAAGAAGGGATAAATAAAAAGAGAATAGTATTGATATTAATATTTATGTTAACTATAGCATCTAGCAGTATTGGTGTAAATGCTGCAGAAAATTATATTATTATAGATTATGTAAAGTATTATCTAGTGAATAATAAAATTATTTATAATGAGCTTGAATATGAATGAATTGATGGTATCCTAGTAGGTTATGATGCTGAGTATTGGACTAAGGACCTTAGTTCAATAAACTATCTAAAAGTCTTAAATTATACTACAACGGCTTATGGTAAGTTTTTTATAACTTGCTTATATGGTGAACTAGGATTTACATACAAAATAACTAAGTCAAATATTTAATCAATAATTTTACCAATTAGGTCGTTCTTTTTAAAGAATAAGAAAGGATAGTCAAAAACATGAAAGAATATATGGAGTTTAAGATAAAGACAAGAAATTTAGTCATATTTGCAGTTATTGTATTTATGGTTTGTAGTGTTGGAACATATTATTTTTGGTGTTCATATCACCCTGAGGTTACTATTAAAATTAGTGATGGTCCTACAGGAAAAGAAGGCATTATAATTGAAGCACCTCATATTAGTATTGAACCAACTGGAATCGCTGAACCTTCTGCATCTATAGAGTTGAAAACCAATAGTATTATTATGCAGCATGAATTCTTTTGTGCATATATAAGGGATAACTATGACAAATCCGATATCAAACTAGATATAGAAGTCCAAGATAATGAAACTACCCTTAAATATTCTGGAACAGCAACCACCAATGATGGAAACATTGATAATATTGAAAAAAATTTTGATTGTGGATTTGCCCTGAATGCAAATATAATTAATAGCAAATAGAAAAAGTATATTTAATATAGAGAGAGGCTGTAGCGCATTAGAAAAGTGATATAGTCTTAATAAACAAAATAACACGTAAGCTCATGTAGAGTTTATGTGTTATTTTAGTATAATTAAATTATGAATACTATTGAAATATTGAATCTAATTACCCATTACTTAATGGTAAGTATAACGCATTTCAACTCAAACTTCCACTAGATTTTTTGACTGTTATTCCTGTTGATGATCCTGTGACATCATTCTTAGAAGTTATGAAAGGAATCAATACAAATAGGTATTTTAATCGATTACCTCATCGTGGTAATCAGGGCTACGACCCTCATATGATATTAAGTGTTGTGTTGTTTGCATTTATGAATAAAGTTCCTAGTCTTAAAGAACTTGAAGCGTTATGTAAATATGATATTGAATACATGTACTTGGCGAATAATGAGACTTCATCTTTTTATGGCGTTCCAACGCTTTATCTCTTCACTTGGAGAATTTATAGAAGATATTTTTTATGATATCACTAAATATTAATAGAACTAGATACTATTGATACTTCTATCTTATATATTAATGGAACTAAATTAGAAGCTAACGCCAAGAAGAATAGTTTTATATGAAAGAAAGCAGTGCTGAATTATCAAAGGAAACAGTTTGAAAAAAATAACTACCCATATTCCATTAATCAATGATATGTCACATACAAATTATCAAACTCATGGAAAGTATACTCTGATTATATCGGAGTAATTACAAACTACTTAATGGAAATAATGCTAGCTAGAGATATTACTATTGTATATGGTATCAGAACAAGAAAAACGGATATTCAAAGACCATATGATACTATATTAGTCAGTTATATCAAGTTGTTACAATATGAAACATCACTAGACATATGTGGGGATAAAAATAGTTATTTTAAGAATGATTATGATACCACATTTATACAAATGAAATATGATGACTATAATCAAACTGGTGTCTTTAAACCATGATATAATCTCCAAATAAGAGTTAGTGATGAATACGTTATGCATACAGGAATCTTCACAAATCCAACGGATACTAAAAACTTTATCCCTTTTATGAATAGATATAAAGAAGTATATGAAACATATGCAACATAGCCAATCAAAGATGCAGAATAAAATAGATGAAAACTTATCTACACCACAAGGAAAAGAAATGAAAAGACAAAGAAGTATCCAATTAGAAGGAGTGTTTGGATTACTAAAACAGGATATTGAATATACTCAGATACGAAGAAGAGGAATCCAAAATGTAAAAAAGAGATATATCTAGTACGCATTGGATTCAATGTAAGGAAATACCACAATAAGAAACAATAGGCAATCGACTTATTGCCATTGCAAAATCTCGAATTTTTAAACATAAAATACAGATATATTTTATTGTGTTAAAAAAGTTATTCACAATTAAAATGTTTGTACTATTACTAAAACTATCCAATCTTCATTTATCATAAAGAAAAAAGCATAATGTCTAAGATTTAAAAATCTTATTCGTTACAGCCCATTTATTATTTATAAATCATTTAATAACTGCATAACATCATCATTGGTCTTTATATCAAAAATATAAATTGTCAGTTCATGAAGTTATTCCATTGAACTCTTCTCTAGAATGCTCTCTATATCTTTTGATAACAACAAGAAAAGAAAAAACTCAATTCTTTTTAAGAACTGAGTTGAAAAACTACATAGTATCTCTTATTTCATCGATTGATAATACATTTGCATATCTATGATTCCAAATTTTTTCTTCATAATAACGAGCTAATTTCTCACCACTTGTAAAATCATTATCAAAAGTTGTTGTGGTATCTTTAGGAATTGTCACTTCATATCCATATTCAAATGCAACCTTGCAAGAAACATCAAAACAATATTCTGTTTGCATACCACACATGATAATTTTTTTAGCATTTAAATTTTCTAAATATTCACGTAAAACTGTTTGTCTAAAAGCACTGTTATATTTTTTATCAATAATACAATCCTCTTGACTAGGAGCAAGGGCTTTATGTATTTCCCAACCTTCAGTCCCTTTCTCTAATTCATCACCAGTTCCTCCATCATGACGAATATAGATAAGAGGAATATTCTGCATTCTACACAGAGAGATAAGTTCCTGAATATTTGAAATCACCTTTCTTTCATTAAATGGATGTTCATTGATTAAAGCTGTCTGCATATCAATAATAATCATAGCATCATAATTCATTTGTTTTTCTCCTTTACATATGAGTTTTCGATAGCCATTATAGCTGCTTTTTGAGCATGAATTTGAGTCGTATCAAAAACAGGAATACTCATATCCTCTTGATGAATTAATAATCCTATTTCTGTACAACCTAAAATAACCCCCTGTGCTCCTTGTAATACGAGATCTTTAATAATTTTTATATACTTTTCTTTTGAATCATTGGAGATAACACCTAGACACAACTCATTATAGATAATATTATTAACAATCTCAATATCAGATTCACTAGGAACAAGAACATCAATTTTTGCATCAATAAGTTTTTGTTTATAAAACATTTGTGTCATTGTATACTTTGTTCCTAACAAAGCGACTTTTTGAATATGCTCCTGTTGAAGTTTTTGAGCAGTTGCCTCTGCAATATGGATAATTGGAATATGTATTCCTTGTTGAATAAGCGTAACAACTTTATGCATAGTATTTGTACAAATACAAATATAATCAGCCCCTGCTTTTTCTAAACTCTGAGCAGCTTCAGTTAAAATTCTGGCACTTTTACACCAGTCCCCTTCTGCTTGACATTTTTCAATTTCTGCAAAATCTACACTATATAAAACAACCTTTGCGGAATGTAATCCACCTAATTGTTTTTTTATTTCTTCATTAATAATTCGATAATATGAAACTGTACTTTCCCAACTCATACCTCCAATTAAACCAATCGTTTTCATGATAACCTTTCCTCCTCAATTTTATTTTCACACGAAAAAAGATAATGCAACATATCACCATGATAATACTGAGTTATGAATTCATCCTCTTTTTTCATACCTAAGCGTTTTGCAACTTGAATAGATGGTTCATTATCAGCCTTTATAATAGCGTAAACCTTGTTTTGATTCAAAGTATGAAATGCATATTGTATACATTCATGAACTGCTTCTAAAGCATAACCATTATGCCAAAACCTCTTTTTTAATAAATAGCCTACCTCTAATATGTCTTGGTTTTGATAAGGCTGCATTGTTAATCCAGCTTGACCAATCATTTCTCCAGTCGTCTGTAAAACAATGGCCCATAATCCATATCCATATTTGGCATATCTCATGAATTGCCGATCAAGCCATTCCTGTACATCATTATCAGAAAAATGATGTTCATAAGCATAAACAACTTCTGGATCTTGTAATATTTCAGCAAGATCTCTAAAATCATCTTGCTCAAGTTCTCGTAAATATAAACGCTTTGTTTTGCAAATCATGATTCTTCTCCTTCACTTTGACTATTATAACATAATTCTTTACTGAAAGAAAAAAAGCATCATAAAGATGCTCATTCATTTTATAACTCTTCTTCTGTTTTTGTTTCTTCTAAGATATCATTGACTTCTTCATTATCATCTTCAACAACTTCTTCTACATTATCTTCAATGACTTCTTTTACCGTTTTCACACTTTTTCCTTTGATATAAGCAATAACATATCCCATTCCAAATAGAAGTGCACTTAATGCTAGATATATGGCTGTATTATTGACATAATATAAAACAACATCCATCCAATTTGCAGTTAAAGAAATAGAACCAGCTGATAGAAGACTTTGAATATAAACAGTTACATTATAAACTGTTAGTAAAAAGCCAATCATTAATAAAGCTGATAAAACATAAAAAGCAATTGCTGTTTTAGAAACCTTTGCTCCACTTACCTTTTTCTTATTTATACTCATGTTTATTTCCTCCTCGTGTAATATACTTGTATCAGTCTAACTAGGAAATATGTGATAAATATGTGAAAAGCAATAAATATTAACGTAATTTTTTTCTCACAAACCAAAAAATAACCAAACCAATAAGAATAACCTTCCAAACCAAATCATATTCACTCATAAATGTCGAAATAAGGGTCCATTGTTGACCTAAATATGTTCCAGCCAAAACAAGTAAAGTATCCCATAAAAGTGTTCCTAAAAGTGTATATAGTGAATAACTCATAAAAGGCATTTGGGCCATCCCAGCAGGAATCGAAATAAGACTTCTAATCATTGGAACAAGACGCCCAAAAAAAACTGCTTTTTTACCATGTTTTAAAAACCAATTCTGAGTTTTCTCAACATCCTGTTTGTGGAAATGTAACCATTTAGCCCATCGACTTTCTAAAAGCCTTTCTAATCTTTCTGGTGTCAATAAACGACCTAAATAATAAAGAATAAATCCACCTAAAAATGAACCACATGACCCTACAATAATAACCCCTGGAATCGATAAATAAGTCATTGATGTCATAAAACCAGCAAATGTTAATATAACTTCAGAAGGAATAGGTGGAAACACATTTTCGATAATCATCAACAAAAACAGACTGATATAACCATACTCCTCCATGACAAACATAATCCAATCCTGCATCTATTAACCCCCTCCATAATATTACATAATTCCTCATACTTTTATGTTAAAATAAAAGTGCTTATTATTATATAGACAAAACAAAAATAAATATTCGCTATTTACATATTTTATCGAGTATGTTAATATAATTGCAATGAGGGAGTAGTCTCACAATAGTGTGATGTAATCAACAAACGCGGATAGTTAACTATTCTGGTGCATCTTAAAGACAAGACTCGTTAAAGAAATTATGATCTTTAGCGAGCTTGTCTTTTTTGTTTGCTAGAGAGAAGTATGAGGAGGAAATGTATGTTTTATCAAAAAGAAGTCAGTCAGGTTTTTAAAGAATGTCAGTCAAATCAAAATGGTTTAACTGATCAAGAGGTTGAACAACGTCATCAGCAATTTGGCTATAATGTGCTTGATGAAAAGAAAAAAGAAAGTCCTTTTGTGATTTTCTTGAAACAATTTCAAGATTTATTAGTTATTATTTTAATTATTGCCGCTATTATTTCAGGTGTTAGTGGGCAATTAGAAAGTACACTTGTTATTGTGGCAGTTATTATTGTGAATGCTATTTTAGGAACAGTGCAAACTCTAAAAGCAGAGAAATCACTAGAAAGTTTAAAGAAACTTTCAGTTCCTAAAGCCAAGGTCATTCGTAATGGCAGCATTCAAGAAATTGATTCTACTGAATTGACAATTGGTGATATCGTTCAGATTGAAGCTGGAGATATTATCAGTGGTGATGGCCGTATTATTCAATGTTCTTCATTACAAATTAATGAAAGTGCATTAACTGGAGAAGTGGAAAGTGTTGATAAGATCACTGATGTCATTCATGAAAAAGTCGTTGTTGGTGATCAAAAGAATATGGCCTTTTCTGGAAGTTTGGTGACAAATGGAACGGGACGTTATATTGTCACAAGTATTGGAATGCAAACAGAAATTGGGAAAATTGCTTCTATGCTTAATGAAGCTAAAGAAAGAAAAACACCACTACAAAAAAGTTTAGATGAATTTAGTGGTAAACTCTCTATTGGGATTATGATCATTTGTGTGATTGTATTATGTCTAAATCTTTTTTTAGCAAAACAGTCTTTACTTGATTCTTTAATGATTGCTGTTGCATTAGCAGTTGCAGCAATTCCTGAAGCATTAAGTTCTATTGTTACAATTGTATTGTCTATGAGTACACAAAAAATGGTCAAAGAAAATGCTATTATTAAAAATTTAAACTCAGTTGAGAGTTTAGGTTGTGTCTCTGTTATTTGTAGTGATAAAACAGGAACACTTACACAAAATAAGATGACTCCACAAACAATTTATTTTTATGATCAATTGATGAATATTTCTGATTTAGATAGTCGTCATCATGATCATAGTGTCTTATTAAAATCATGTATTCTTTGTAATAATGCAGTTATCAATGATGAACAAAGAATCGGTGATCCAACTGAATTAGCATTAATTGATTTAGTTAATGAATATACCCAAAATGATGCAGAATTTAAAAATACCGCAGTTAGAAAATATGAGTTACCTTTTGATTCTGATCGAAAACTTATGAGTGTTTCTTCACTCAATCATATTTACACAAAAGGTGCTCCTGATGTCATTATTAAAAGATGTACATCTATCTTGATTAATGGTCGAAAAGAAGTTCTTTCTAAAAGACATATCGATGCTATTCACAAAGAAAACCAGCGATGTGCTCATAATGGTTTACGTGTTTTAGGTTTTGCATATAAAGATTTTAATGGATCTCAAATCAAACTCGATGATGAACATGATTTAACATTTATTGGTTTAATTTCCTTAATGGATCCTCCAAGAGTAGAAAGTGCGTCAGCCGTTGAAAAATGTAAATTGGCTGGAATTAAACCAATTATGATTACTGGTGATCATGTTGTTACAGCAAGAAGTATTGCTAAAAAAATTGGTATTTATGAAGATGGGGACTTATCAATTGATGGTCAAGAACTTGACCATATGACTGAAAATGAACTAGATGAAAAGTTAACACATATCAGTGTTTACGCTCGAGTTGCTCCAGAACATAAAATTAGAATTGTGAAAGCATGGCAAAAACGTGGTGATATTGTTGCAATGACTGGTGATGGTGTCAATGATGCTCCTGCTTTAAAGCAAAGTGATATTGGTGTGGCAATGGGAATTACAGGAACAGAGGTTTCAAAAGATGCTGCGAGTATGATCTTAACTGATGATAACTTCTCAACAATCGTTAAAGCTGTTATCACTGGACGAAATGTTTATCGCAATATTAAGAATTCTATTAATTATTTGTTATCTGGGAATTTTGCTGGTATCCTCTGTGTTTTAATTGCATCATTGCTCTTATTACCTACTCCTTTCTTTCCAGTGCATCTCTTGTTTATGAACTTGATTACTGACTCTTTACCTGCTATTGCTATTGGTATGGAAGCGAGTCGTAATGATGTATTAAAAGAAAAACCAAGAAACTCTCAAGATTCTATTTTGAATAAGAATACAATTTCTCAGATTACTTATGAAGGTATTGTTATTGCGATTTGTACAATGTGTGCTTACTTAATGGGTTTAAAAGGTGATCCTTTAACAGCTTCAACAATGGCTTTTGCGACAATTTGTTTAGCTCGTTTACTACATGGTTTCAACTGTCGTAGTGACCAGCCATTAACAAAGATTGGACTCTTATCAAATAAATCTAGTGTTTATGCTTTCTTAATTGGATTTGCATTACTTCATGTGATTTTATTTGTTCCAGTTATGCATAGTTTATTCATGATTCATAGTATTTCAATTATTCAACTCTTATGCATTTATGGTTTTGCACTCATTCCTACATTCATCATTCAAGCTAAGAAAATGTTTGTAAAATAGTGAAAAGCACATCATAACCTTATTTGGTTTATCGATGTGCTTTCTTTTATAATATATTTAAAAATGTTTCATCCATCTGCATAAGATCCCAACATAATGAGATTATTGAATAATCTTTAAAAAGTTCAAGATTTTGTTTCAGTTTTGATTGGTCAGTTGAACATATCCCATCAATCGGATTGATTTCAATACCAGGAAAAACATGAGTTGGTAAATTAGATAAGAATTCTAACTGTTTTTTTATACTTTCATCACTAGCAGGATCATCATCCCAGTAATCTCTAAAACATTTGGAATCATCAAAATGCTGAACATATGCTTGATATTCATAACGCATACCTGCTGGAGCTTCTGTATATCGATACATCATGGGTTTAATAAAATCCACGACTTCACTTATCTTCTTTGTATTTTGTCCCACATGATAAGCTAAAAATGGAGCATAGATATCAGCACCAACAATCAAATGACGAGATGAAAAATAAGTTGTTAAAGCAATTATATAATCAGTAATAATATTGGCACGTTGCTTATAAAATGCGTCAACTTCTTGATGATCAAAATGATATATGCCTTCTTTATCATATTGACCAGCTAAAAGTGAATGGTCATGATTATGAATTAATAATTTTATTTCATCTAAATCAACTCCAGTCAGTTTCTCTTGACATGATTGACAAAAACAGCCAAAACCTTCTTCATATCCATTTGCAAAAGATGGGAAGCGTATTTTATCAATAAATACTCCATCAAAAGGAATATCAGAAAAATACTCTTCATAAATGCTAATGACATGATCAATATTTTGTTGAGTTCCTGGACAAGAAAAAGAAAAACTTTCATGTTCAATAACATTAACCCTTTCACCTTGCGTTCCATTCACTGTTGTTATCATTGTTATGTTTTTAAGTTGGTCTGTTTCAGATAAAACAGGTAGCCATAATAAGACTCTTATCCCCTTCTCATGAAAATAAGAAACCAATTGTTGATTCAATTTTTCATCAGTATTCCACCCTAATATGATATCACTGATTTTCAGTTTCTTTATTATCCGTTCAGCCTTTTCTTTGATTTCATCAAACGTATGCATCTGATGAACAAAACTACCTGTATGAAGTTGTAATGTGTAAGTATGACTCATATTTATGATATCCTCCTCTATTTTATATACATAGTATACAATGAAACAAATATCAGTGCCATAAATTCAGAGTGAAAATAAAAAACTATTATCTCTTGACGATAATAGTCCTGCCATTTTATCTTTCTGGCATCTGAAAATCAATCAGTGCCTTATTTAAAAAATCATTAAGAGGCTTCATATATTGAAATTCTTTTGCTGCTAATTTTACAAACGATTGATAATCATGCAATTCTCTATCAGCTATAAACTCTTCAACAAACATACTCTTATATTTTAAATAATCGCCATAAGGATGCTCAGAATCATATCCTCTAGGAACTTTTTTAAGCTTTGCACCTAAAAGTGAAAATCTTGATTGAAAATCAGAATGATTGACAATCTTATCAAGTTCTTCACCATGAATTAAAATATAATCTCTTATCATACTTGTTGCATCTTTAAATGTACTTGCAAATAACCCTCCTCCAAGCATAGTTCCATCATGAGGCTGAAGCGAAATAAAATAGCCTACTGGTATTGGTAATTTTCCTTTCGCAGATATGTGTGCCCGCATGACTGGATTATATGGTGATTTATCGGCACCAAAACGCGTATCTCTTACCATTTTAAAAGTTATATCCTTTGGATTAATATGTAGAATACTTTCATCAAAATTCCCTATTTCAAAAATAAGATCCTGTAAAAAATTTTCAAATTCTTGTAATATTTCTAATCGTTCCTGTTTATGATTATGATACCATTCACGATTATTATTCAATTCTAATTTAGATAAATAATCTAAAATTTTCTTCAAATCAGCCATTTCATTCTCCTAGTATTGTTTCATTTTTTTCATATGTGTTGAATTCATAATATCTTGGATAAATGCTTTCACTACAGATGGACATTGATATTTTGGTAATTCTTCAAAAACTGGCATTTTGTCTTCAAAAACCATCATAGAGTCCATGTAATCCTCTAATAATGATTGTTCTAGTCGTGGTAATTTCTGATATTCTAAATTTTTAGGATCTAAACGATGAGACTCAATAGCATAACATACTCGTTTTTGACAATCACAACAACCCGTTTCACTTAAGCCACAATTTTCACTTAAAAATTTTGCCATTTTCTTTCTTGCACGTGATAATTTCTGGCGATAGTTTTCAGGAGTCATATCTAATATTTCAGCAGCCATACGACTATCTATTTGAAACATCGTTCCTAATATAAATACACATCGTGTTTGTCCATCTAAGCATTGTAACATCACATTTGTACAAGATAATTTTAATTCTTTAGCTAGTTCTTCTTGACTCATACCCATTCTTATTTCTTCATGATCTTCTATATAACCAGCACGTATATCATTCGCATAATAGTCAAAGTCTAAAGGATATTTTGCAAACATTGATTTTTTATAATCAATTAAATAATGGGTTGCTATACGATAAACCCATGTATTAAATTGTGAAGCATAATGAAATGATGATAAATGAGTTATCACTTTTATTAATATATCTTGGGTTGCATCTTGAGCATCAGCAATTGTTCCTAACATTCTTAGTGAAAGGTTAAAAACAAAATCTTGAATATCTGATATAACTATTTCTAATGCTTTTTTATCTCCTTCTACTGCTAATTTAATAATTTCTTCTAATTCTTTATTTGTCATTCTTTTTCTCCTCTCTGTAATTAGACATGAATTTCATATTTTGTGACATTTATATAGTAAAATGGTATGACTTTTTTTAATCATACCATTAAATAACTTCTTTTTTCATATAAATATAGGGATAATACCATATATTATTGTAAATTAATTGATAACATTCTATCAAAATTATAATTGGTATCTTAAGTTAGTAGATTTATGCCAAATTCACCCTTGTATTTAACTATCTCATAATTTGTCAAAGTAATAAAGATAATACTACCAATTCATAACCTGAAAATTATCTTGTCACCATCAATATTTTCAAATGTCGAACTATGTCAATTTACAATCATTGACAGTTTAGAATATTTAATGCTATTCTTAAAGTAGATAAGACTAATCTTTAATAAATAGAAATGCTAATATAATAATCAAACTTCATAATTTATTAAATAATTATAAGAATATACAAAAAAATTCCCAATAACTCCCATTACAATCCCATTGAGATTTGTACAAGGTCTACAAAACTTTATAGAAAGGAGGAAAATGTCCTTGCATTATAATAACTAATGTAAAGTTTTTAAGTTATTCACAATTTTATACAAGGAGGGATTTATTTTGAAAAGAACAATTTCTATTTTTACAATCTTATTCTCGCTTTTCATAGCAATCAATTCTGTTTATGCTACTGATTCAAATACTGGAGTCAGTAATGAAGACGAAGTACAAGACCTTCCCCAAGAAGAGATTGATTCTAAAATAGCAGAAACAGAAAAAGAAGCGCTTAAGACAACTATGGCTACTAATAATCAAATAAGCCCTAGAGCAGCCTACAATGATCGTACTTATAGTATGTATGTAACTAACTTCAAGCAAGAGAAAACAACTTGGTGTGGACCTGCAGTTACTCGTCAGGCATTAAGTTTTCATAGAGCTTACAATCACATGACTATTTCTTTGCCATCTCAATCTACATTAGCTTCTAAATTAGGTACAATATCTGCTGGGGCTACATCTAGTGCTGCAATTGCCAATGTCATGAACAGTTACAAGACAACATTTCGCTTAAAACAGTCTTATACAGCTACAAACGTTTTAGATAAAACAAGTCCAAGTGCATTCTTTTCATCAGCACTTAAGTCTCAAATTAAAGGCGCTTATACTGCACCTATAATCTTAATAGACACTGGTCATGATTCAGGTATCTCTCAGTATAGAGGGGTTCGCTATAGACACTATAACACTATAAAAGCGGTAGTTGATAGAGAAAATTATTCAACTGGCACAAGTATAGTCATTAGTGCAACAAGAGTTGATCCTCATTATGACAATAAATACTATGGTGTATATAGCAATCCAATATCTCAAATCTATCAAGCGGTCACTCAAGCTGAAAGAAACGGATCTAATAAAGTTTTGGTATATTAGAATGATGAAACGAATAATTATTGTATTTCTTTTCATTCTATCAGGATGTACACCAGAAAAGAAGAATCCAGAGTCTCAAAAAGAACCACAAGCTGAAAACGTGAATATAGAATGCATTTATGAGATTCAAACACCATATATTGATATATGGTCTCCCAAGGTTATCGAACCTATGATTTATATGGGAGCATCTGACCGTAGTAAAAATTCAGATATTATTGATACGAGATTGCTAGTTGAATATAATATTGAAACCAAGAAAACAGAAATCCTATATGAAAGCGAGTATGACAGTGCAAATATTCAGGGAATAGAAGTTAACGACAATTGGCTCGTTTGGCAAGATATGGAGATATCTGGGACGCAGGACAATATTTATGTCATGAATAGAAAAACAAGAGAAACGAAAAAAGTGAATTCTATAAAAACCAGTGCTCCATCATTCACAATACCAGCTTTGATTGATGATTCAGTCTATTGGATTGAAGAAGAGGAATTAATAGATAATACAATTAAGGGCAGTATCAAGAGATATGATTGTATCAACGGTAAAGTAGATGTTATTTCTCAATTAAATAGTATAGGAGTTCATAATATTCATCTAGAAAGAAATGCAAACAAATTATTATGGAGTGATGAGAAAGATAACAAGTCATATTATTATATTTATGATACAACAAATGGTAAAAAAGATATAATTCAAGCATCATCAAATGCTGTAATGCATCCTATCTTAGTTGGTGATTATATTATTTCTATGGAGGCTAAAAACCACTCAGAAATTCATGATCTTTATATTTATAACATCAAAACAAAAGAAAGTAGAAAAAACAATCAATACATCAATGGTTATTATCGCTTTAACAATATGATTGTGTGTAATGACGGATTGATAACATCACTATTTTCTATTGATGAAGATTTAAGCATAACACCAAGAAAGGTATTTAGCAATCAGGCAGATAATTATGAAGTAACAAATGGTGAGTACATTATATTTTATAAAGAAAATGAAAAAGGAATTATAATATATATTTATGCTTCAAAAGATAATTAATCTGTATCATGACTAAATTAATACAATCATAAATAATATCTTATGACCTTTTCATTTCAAATAAATGCCCAACATATTCACTTGTGTGTTAGGCATTTTTAAATTATGAGAATGTAACTAGTGTTTTCAATAAGATTTGAGAAAATTTATAAAAATTAAATCATTTTTATTGATATTGTCCAGTAAAAGCTAACAATATCAATATATTTTACAATACATATTAAGCTATTTTTTTCTTCATATAAACATGAGGACAATACTCATCTAGATATTCTTCACCAAAATTAATATACCCATTTTTTTGATAAAAAGATTTTGCTCTGACTTGAGCTGATAAACAAACAGTTTGATAATTCAATTCTTTAGCCTTTAATTCTAATACGTGCAATATATCACTTCCAATGTGTAATGCTCTATATTCTTTTAAAACTGCTATTCTTCCTAAAATCATATTCTCTCTTTCAGGATACATTCTGGCACAGCCAATTGGTTCATTATCTTGATAAACAACGAGGTGTAAACTTCTTTGATCAATATCATCAAATTCATTTTCAAATCCTTGTTCTTCAACAAATACTTTTTGTCTAATCATTTTAGCATCTTCTATTAATTCTTTATAAAACACAAACTTCATCTTTAATCTCCTTTGGAAAAAATACTTTCTTATCTGATTTATACAATTTAGAGTTTAAGATAGCTGAAACAATTTCCGATTTGCTTGGTAATGGTGATAATTCACCACTAGGAGATAATATTTCAATTTCACTTAATTCTCCACTCTCTCCATAATGTAAATATGGTACCTGCTTTTGATTATCACTAATAATATAGTAACGAGGGTCATATCCTAATGAAGATGATATATGTTTGATATCATCAAGTTCTTCTTGATTTCTTAATTGTTTATATTTAAATAATTTTCGATTTAGAAATCTTGCTGATAAATCTTTCAAAATAAAATCATCTTCATTCATAAACTCTCTAAAGTAATACAAAACAACTGCTTCATCTAATCTTGTAAAATCATCAACAGTTAATTCATCATATAAAAAAGGTAATAAATACTTCAAATCTGTTTTGTAAGAATATCCTTCTGAGAATAAATCTTTAACACGCTGAAACACACTTTGTAATAAATGTTCATAGCTTCTTGCAGTTGGATGATAATAAACCTGCCAATACATGTGATATCTCGCTAAAATATAATTTTCTATAGCCTGAACACCAGACTCTTTATAAACTATCTTTCCATCACAGATTCTCATTGTTCTAAGAATACGAGACATATCAAATTGTCCATACGTTGTCCCTGTCATATAAGAATCTCTTAGTAAATAATCCATACGATCAGCATCAAGCTGACTAGATACCATTTGAATAAGAATCTGATTTTTATGTGTATGTTGAATAATAGCTGCAATATCCGTTGGCAAATCTTCATGAACTGTTATCAAGATATTATGAACTTCGCTGTCTTCTAAAATCATTCTCACAGTTATATTTTCATGATCTTCTTTAAATACGCCTTCAAAAGAATGAGAAAACGGACCATGTCCAATATCATGTAACAAACCAGCACACATGACACATAATTTATCATAATCATTTAATTCATTATCTAAACATTCTGTTTCCAACATTCTGCGTACAACTTGATAAACACCTAATGAATGTACAAAGCGGGAATGTTCTGCACTCTGAAAAACCTGATAGGTTCCTCCTAATTGTTTGACTCTTCTTAATCTCTGCATTTCTTGTGAATTGATCAAATGCCAAATAACCAAATGATCAACATGAATGTAATCATGAATAGCATCTCTTAGTACCCTTTTTTCATTCATTTCTATATCTCTTAATGAAAAATTTTCTTTATTCATATTTTCACCTTCTTTACTATATTTTACCAAATCCTAAGTAGCGAAGTCTATTCTTTATTGACAAATCAAAAAGATTGTTTGAGTTTAAAAATAGGCGTATACTATATATATAGGAGGAAAGAATAATGTTAGATAAGAAAGTTGCTGATCTTTTAAATGATCAAATCAACAAAGAAATGTATTCAGCTTATTTGTATTTGGATTTTGCAAATTTTTATACGCATAAAGGTTTAAATGGTTATGCCAACTGGTATAATGTGCAAGCGAAAGAAGAGATGGATCATGCGATGGGGATTTTGCAGTACTTACAAGATAATGATTATGAAGTGACTCTATCAGCAATTGCAAAACCTGATAAAGTCCTTGATAAACTTGATGATGCTCTTAAATATGGTTTAGAACACGAACAATATGTGACAAGTTTAATTCACAACATATATGACGCTGCTCATAGTGTGAAAGATTATCGTACCATGAAATTCCTTGACTGGTATGTGAGTGAACAAGGTGAAGAAGAAAAAAATGCAACTGAACTTATAACTCAATTTGAATTATTTGGTCATGATCCAAAATCTCTTTATTCTTTAAACAATGAACTTATGCAAAGAACTTATACACAAAGCTCTATATTAGTTACTGAATAGACCAAAAGGTCTTTTCTTTTTGGTATAGACTTTGATATAATAATGAGTAAGGAGGATTTATATGTACAATAAAATTAATGAAGCTTATAAGTATATTTTCGAACAATATAGTCAACCTATTGACATTGCAATTATTTTAGGATCAGGTTTAGGACCATTAGCTGATGAAATTGAAAACCCTATTGTTATTGATTACCAGGATATTCCTTTCTTTCCCAAATCAACAATTCCAGGTCATGAAGGAAAACTTTATATTGGGAAAATTGCTGGTAAAACTGTCTGTGCTATGAAAGGTCGTTTCCATTATTATGAAGGGCATGATATGGATATTGTGACTTTACCAATCCGTGTTTTTGCAAAACTAGGTATTCAATATCTGTTTGTAACAAATGCTTGTGGTGGTATCAGAGAAGATTTAAACCCAGGACAAATTACATTGATTACTGATCATATTGGATTTATGGCACCAAGTGCTTTACGTGGTCCAAATTTAGATGAATTCGGTCCTCGTTTTAAAGATATGACAGAAGTTTATTCAAAAGATCTAAGACAGATTGCAAAAAATGCTGCTGAAAAAACAAATGTGAATTTAAAAGAAGGTGTTTATTGTTTCTTTAAAGGACCAATGTTTGAAACACCTGCTGAAATTAGAGCACTGAAAGTGATTGGTGCTGATATGGTTGGAATGTCAACTGTTCCAGAAGCAATCGTTGCTAGACATTCAGGAATGACAACCTTAGGTATTTCTTTAGTGACGAATAAAGCTGCTGGGCTTGGTGCAAATGAATTAGACCATAAAGAAGTTATGGAAGCTGCAAACTTAGCTGAAGTCAATCTTGTCAAATTAACAAAACAAATTATTAAAGATATGTAAAAACAAGGACCTTGCATCTTCAGATGTAAAGTCCTTTTGTTATGTTTACAATTATGTTTTTATTTATAAATCTTATAATGGCAAATCACGTTTTTGAAAAATACGACATGCAATGATAGCCATAAGAATCGCAGCTACAAACAAGATGACTATATTGATAAGTGCCATTGAATCAAAACCAGTTAATCCTGTGGCATCAAACAAGGTTAATGGTGTTAAATATTTTAAGAAATCCATTTTATCTCCAATTTGTGATAACATCTGGATAAGAATAAATACCAATCCAAGTCCTGCACCAATACCAATAGAAAACTTTGTTTCATTAAAACTACAAGCAAATAGAAAACACATAGTCGCAAGAAATGCATGTAAAGCATATAACCCTAAATTCAATGTCAATAACTCTTTTAAAGGAATAAGTTCATCAAACATAATCTGTCCACTCATTAATATAAGCCCAGTGACATAGACAACTAAAATCAATAATCCCCCTAATAAGACAATAAGTTGGGTTATGATAACACTGAATCGACTTCTTGGTGTTGCTAATAAATACGCCATAGAACCTTTGTCAATATAACGTGCAACTAAACGCTGACACATAATAATTGTAAAGACAAAAGGTATTGCAATCAAAATAAATCCATAAAGATAATTCGTAATTAGATCTAAAAGAGTTGTTCCTGGATTTGACATTCCAAAAGCAGAAAAGATTTCTGGCATACTTTTAGCTAACATATTCATACTTTCACCAAGTTTTGGATCATACATAGCCACAATAATAACTGAATACATCGATAATAATGCCATAAAAATTATTAAGATAAGAAGATTAGCCTTGAATTCTTTTTTTAATAATGTCCCAATCATGATTGATTCCCTCCATAATAATGTAAGAATAACTCTTCAAGTGATTGTACCCTTACACTCAAATCATCAATAGTATACTGTGATAACGCTTTGATTAAAGTATCTGCACTTCCTTGAAGAGAAAGTGAGACAACGGTATCTCTGACTTGACTCTCAGGATATTGTTGATGGAATAAAGTTGCTTCTTTCACATCATGGAAACAAATCTCATAATATTTTCGACGACTATGTCTTAAATCTTCCATCTTTTCAGTTGCTACAATTTCACCTTCTTTAATAATGACAACACGATCACAAGTATGCTCTACTTCTTCAAAAATATGTGATGACATTAAAATTGTCTTACCTTCTTTTTTTGCCTTATGAATCAGTTCAACAAATTTATTTTGCATTAATGGATCTAATCCACTTGTAGGCTCATCTAAAATCAAAATGGGTGCATCTTGCATAAATGCAATCACAAGACCAATCTTTTGTTTCATTCCTTTAGACATTTTCTTCATTTTATTTTTAGGATTCAATTCTAAAAATTCTATTAATTCCTTGGCCTTACTCATATCTTGAATATTTTTCATATTTGCTACAAACTCAATAAAATCCATTCCTGTCATATCATCCATAAAGGCAATTTCTCCAGGTAAATAACCTAATTGCGCTTGAACTTCAGGAGCGTTTTTAAAACAATCCATCCCCTGTATATGAACAGTTCCCTGATCTGGTTTAATAAATCCCATTAATTGACGGATTGTTGTTGTCTTCCCAGCCCCATTTGGTCCCAAGAACCCTAAGACTTCACCCTTCTCTACAGTAAAATTCACATCAAAGACACCCTGATGATTGCCATAGTCTTTAGTGATTCCATTGACTTCTATTACACTCATAAATATTCCTCCTTATAACACATCTTTTTAAACATATTTTTCCAACTATTAAAATCAACTAACATATCTTCTACACTAATATCTTGCTGTGTTCTTTGTTTATCCAGCATATATCCATCTATCATCCACAATAACATTTGATAGATTTGCTGTGGATCAATTTCGTCTCTAAATTTACTCCAATCTGTATTTTTAAAATATATATCAAATGTTGTTGAAATTGTTTCTTCAATCATATGATTAATATCTTCAGTGACCGCCTCTTTTTGTGAATAATAAGCCTTCATAACAAAGCTCATTAGATAAGGATAATCTACAATCATTCTCATTTTTAATGCTGCACCACAATCCATAATATCAAAAAAATCTGTAATTTCTTGAATTCTACTACTATTAATATAATCCAGCATCAATTCTGCACAATAATCATATAAATATAAGTAAAAGCTTTTTTTGTTATGGAAGTAATAAAATAACAATCCTTTTGATATTTCTGCTCTTGCTGCAATATCATCAGTACTTGCACTTTTATATCCATACTTACCAAAATATTCCATACCAGCATTAATAATTTTCAATTGTTTTTCTTTTGGTAATTCAAGAAATTTCTCATTCATAAATGATCCCCCCCTTTAACCAAATGAGTCAAACTCTTCTAGTCAATTCTTATTGTACTTCATTGACTATTTTTTACAACCCCATCTCTTCACGAAATAAACAAAAGAGGTACTCTAGAGTACCTCTTGAAAACGATAAATCTGTTGTATATATGGATATTTTTCTTTATCTACTTTTGATATAAACATATCATATGGTCTTGCATATATTTTATCTTGATCATGAAGATCTTGATAAATGACCATTGTTTCATTTGTCTCTGTGTGCATTGCTATACACAAAACCAAATATTGATGACCTTTAAAATGTTTATAAACTTTCCCCACATGAACTTCCTGCATTGGTTTCTCCTATAAAAACTCTTTTAATTCTTCTATATATCTTTTTGAAATATCTTCAAAATCATCAGCAAAAGCTTTGATTTTTGGATCAACATTCTCCTCTTTATTTAAAAGATGAGTCATTGTCATAATAGCTTGATTACTACCTTCTGTTAGCATTTTTGCTATTTTAGCATCATCACTTAAAATAGTTTTCATTTCAATCATTGATTCTAACATAAATTTATTTTTCACTTCATCTTCTGTATGAGGAAATGTCTGCATAATTTTTTCTTTTAAATCATCATAATTTTTTCTTTGATGAACAGCAATTTCTTTCAACTTTCTGTTCTCAATCTTATCAACCAAATGATCAATTGCAATCTTTCCCATATTTAAACCATTAATTAATTCTTCTATACATGTATCATTATTCATATCTATCACCATTTATAGTATGGCTTATATTGCTTTTAAATATTCATACTTTATCCAGCCAACTTGATTTTTATAAATAACATATGCATATTCATCATAGACACCTAAAAGTTTAACATATTCTCCTGATAAAGCAGAAATCATAAAATCCGTATAATCATCTAAACAATATGTTTTATTTTTTTTCTGATATAAAAATTCATTTTTAATAAGTAATCTTTGATGGGTTTCAGCTTGATAACATTCAGAAAATTGTGACCCACTTTTTTCAACCTTGACTTCAAAATGAGGATAACCTATTTTATGAACATATTCCATTGGTTCATAAACATCTTCAATAATCCAATAAATTGGTAATGGCTGAACATGTTCACATGTATACTGAATCTGATTGTTTTGACTTTCAATAATTAAAGCATTCAACTGTGAAACTGCTTTAACTCCTGTTCCACCATCTATACAAATGATCTTTTTCTTTTGATCAATAATAATATCATTACATATATGGTCTGCAAAATAATTGGAAGTTGGCAAATGTCCAACAATAACTGTTTCATCTAATATATGTCCTTCATCATAAAAATACTGCATCTCTAATAAAGAAGATAATGAACTCTCTTGATAATCTTTTCTTTTTTCTACACCAGCATGAACAAATATAAATTGATTGAATTTTAATGTAACTGGTAAATGAGAAATAAATTGAATTTCTTCTTTTAAATACTCTGCGAGTTTCTTTTGAACACCAAGCATTGTTTCACTACCGTCATCTAAATGAAGTAGATGATAGACATCTCGAATACATCCATTTGTAGAAACTCTTTCTAAGTATTGAGGGATTTGCCCTGCCAGTTCTGGAACTGTTAACAATGCATCAAGTGCCCACTCACAATTCCCTGCAAGTACAAAAGTTCTTTTGTTTTGACTTAATTGTTTAACATAATGGATTGTCTCTATAACTTGATCACCTTTTTCTACAAAGTCACCTAAAATAATTAAATAATCATCTGGTGTGTATTTGACTTTTTGTAGAAGTGCTTTGAATCGATCTAAGTGTCCATGAATATCGCTTATAACAATCAAACGATAATCACCTTTTATACTCTTTTTTATATGTTTTGGAGTTATCATCATATCACTTCCTTAGTATTAGTATACACTATTTATGAAAATGATGAATACAATTTTTTATGACTTCTCGTTTATTGCTTTATAAACAAAAGATTTATTTTCTAATAATCTTCTTTTGGCTTCTTCAATATTACAATTTAAAAGTTTCATAACAATAGCATATTTAGGTTTTTGCTCAGATTTTAGAAAAACATCTCTTGCTGATTCATAATCACATTCACATGCTTCCATGATCATTTGTATTGATCTTTCTATGAGTTTTTCATTTGATGCATGTAAATCAACCATTAAGTTTTGATAAGTTTTTCCTATCCCAATCATAGAAACAGTTGATAACATATTTAAAACAAGTTTTTGAGCAGTTCCTGCTTTTAAACGTGTTGAACCTGTAATAACTTCAGGTCCAGTTTCAACCTCAATTGCTATATCGGCAATCTTTCCAATTGCACTTTGATGATTACAAGCCACCGCAACTGTATAGGCTCCTAAATCTTTTGCTTTTGTTAATGCCCCTAATGTATGAGGCGTTCTTCCACTTGCTGCAATCCCCACCACAACATCCTTATCTGTCACATGAGCATGAGCAATATCTTTTTGACCTTGATCAAAACTATCTTCCACACCTTCCTGTGCCTTGACAAATGCAGTCTCACCACCAGCAATCAAACCTTGGACTTCATATGTTGTAGAAAAGGTAGGTGGGCATTCAACTGCATCCAACACCCCTAGTCTTCCACTTGTTCCACTTCCTATATAGATAAGTCTACCTCCTCTTTGTAAGGCGGATATTATATGTTGAATAGCGATTTCAATATGCTCAATTTCTTTTTTTACACATAAAGGAACCTGGCAGTCTTCCTCATTCATAATTTCCAGACATTCCCGAATACTCATCTGGTCCAATGAAAATGTATGAGGATTTCTTTGTTCAGTTGTTAATTGTTTAAGATTCACTTTCATAGTGATTATACCTCTCTTTCATTGTAGATAATGGAACAAGACGAATAGATGTACTTCCATCAATAGACTCTAAAGCTTCTACATACTCAGGATGAACAAACCCAATCACATTGACTCTTGCATCACTTGGCAAATCACATTTTAAGATTTGAACTTCTCCACAATATCTTCCCATAAGATGATTGTCAATGGTGATATCACCTTTTTTCCTTCTATCATTATGATAAATATCAATATCTTTGACTCTTGGCGTCTGAAGTCTAATGACTGCTTCAGACAAATCATCTCGACATGTCAATATTTGGTTATAATAATGTTTATATCTTTCATCAAGATGAACCTTTAATGTCAATATATGATGCTCCATATAATCTTTGATATATTTCAATGTTTCATATTGAATTCGGCTATCACCTATCATAATATCATCTATCTGATATTTTTTCATTAATTCAAGAGAAGCAACATAGGGATGTATATCCCTATGTTTTTCTAATGTAGGTAATCCTTCATATAAAGGAAATCTCTTTAAGTCATCACCACAAACAAAAGCCTGTATTTTTAAACCATATTTATGAAAGAGAGCATTTTTTTCTCGAAATGTCTCTACTGATAAACCCGTATGAGTCTTAGGGTAGAAATTATGTGATAATATGAATTGATGAAGTTGAATACCAGACTTCTCTGCTTCTATTAATAATGATTCATTAACAACACTCGCATTTAATATAATCTCAAAGTCTTTTGATAATTGTTTTATATTCTCTATATCATCAAATCCATAATCTAATCTTAAAGCCTGAATGCCCATCTGCTTCAATGCAGAAAAATCACCTAACTTTAAGTTTAATTTTTCAAAAGTAACAGGAGATACATCAGGAACAATTTTCAATTCTAAATCTTGACAAAGTAAAATAAATTGAGGGAGTTTTTTATCTAATTGACTATAATCTTCTTCAGGTATATGTAAAGATGTAAAGACATATTGAATACCTATTTGGGCACAAGTTTTAATATACTGCTCATCTAAATCTTGAAAATATACTGAAATTCCTAACATATTTATATTCTCCTTTACTTATTCATTATCAAAAAGCGGAGCATGCATATAAGCTTTAACAGGATGAGGACATCCACCTTCTATAGCTCGAACTTTTAACTGAGCCTGATAATATTCCTGATAAGGGACAGTATTCACTTGACCATTAAAAATAGTATAGTTTTTCAAAGCATTAAACCAAGTTTCAACAATAATATCATCTAGTGAAACATAGCATGTAGGAATAAATCCTATCAGATCTTCACAATTTTCACCATACAGCAATTGAATAGAATGACCTTCTTGTCTCAATTGCAAAACAGCTTGCGTAACTGTTTCATATGTATAGTAGTGACGAGGGTGCATCGTTCCACGCCAATGTGTAATTACACAATCAACTTTTTCTTCTCTCATATAGGCTTTTAGAATTTTTATAAATTCATTTTGAGCTGGTACGGTTGCAGATGTGTATCCCATATTATAAATATCACACCCCATCTTTTCAGCCACTAACTGATTCTCTTTTCTTATATTTTCCAGATAGGCTAACTTTTCTTGTTCAGTGACCTGATTGCCTTCTAATCTTCCTTCAGTGACATTAACCATTGTGCAATGAGCACCTTTTTGAGCATATTTAATCATCAGTGGTCCACCCATGAGTTCTGCATCTAAATGATGCCCACCAATACTTATAATCCTATTATATTTCATCTTGAATAACCTTTCTATATAAATGATATGTTCTTAATACTTTCATTTGATGACGATCGTAAAATCTTTGTGCTGCACCACTTGTCCATAAGAAGTACAGATAAGGAATACCTCTAGATTTCATATCATACATCATACATTCAAACAAAACGCCTCCAATACCTTTGGATCTTAATGATTCATGAATTCCTACAGGTCCAAATCGTGCATCATTCCCATCAATCTTTCGCATACAAAAACCTAAAATATGTTCATCTTGATCTATACAAAGGAGAATTGTTTTTTCAGCCTCTTTCTTTTGCATAGCCATTAAGACATTTCTTTTCCAACCAGAGCCAAACTCTTTAAGCACAAAATCCAATAAATTTAACATATATTTCTTTTGATAAGGAATGATGTGAATTCCTTCTGTTTCTAAGTCTTTACGTTTTGTTTTTATATTTTCAGACATTTGAAAATCCCAAAGGTCTCTTTGCATACTTACTGCCTGATTTTGATATTGATAACCATGCTTCTCAAAGAATAACAATCCTTCTTGATAACGTATATCAATACCAGGTGTAAAATAATTTGGACTATAAGCACATAATGTTATTTCTTTAACACCTTGTTTTTCAAATTCTTTCTCAAGGCATTGGACAAGTTTTGAAGCTATGCCTTGATGACGTAAATGAGCATCAACTGCAATCATATTTATCCAGCCACGTGTTGGTTCTAATCCTCTTTCTAGATAAGGAATTTTTCTTTTAATGCCAAAGCAAAATGCTATAATTTTATCTTCAACAATAGCAACTTTTAAAAGTTGAGGATCAAAATTATCATCTAATAAAATCATATCTGTAAATCTTTCTTCATTTATCAAATCATAAATAAGGTTTTCATTCCAACATCTTAATACCTGCTGTAAATATTCCATTTGAAATGATTGAATTTGAACATTCATTATTATCCCACCTTTCTATTCATTTTCTATAAACATTTCTTCTTCATTTGCTTTTTGAATAGCAAGTTCTTGTCTTTCCATAACTTTAAAGAATGGTAAGAAGATAAAGAAGAGAATAATCATATTCATAATACTAATGAGCAACGCCACAAAATTAAATCCTGAGCCAATAAATGCCATAAGTGGCACTGGCATTGTCCATACAACATTAGCAACAATTGGAGGTGCTATGCCAATAACAGTTAAAATTGCATTAAAGATAAATAAAACAGCAAACCCTAATACCCAAGGAACAAACATTAAAGGATTTAAAACAATAGGTAATCCATACATAATTGGTTCAGCAATATTAAATATAGAACCAGCAATAGATAACTTTCCTAAAACTTTAAATCTTTTGACTTTTGAAATAACTAACAAAACAGCAATTGGGAAAACACTCAAACGAACATAACTATTAATCCATAATGAAGAAAACAGATATGTAATATCTTGACCAGCCATAAAATCAGCAAGATTTTGACCCATCATCGTTTCCCAAATTGGTGTCATAATAGACCCAACAATATTAGAGCCATGTAAACCAACAAACCAGAAAATTCTATCTAATACAAAGGCAATAAACTGTGCAATTGGATGACTTCCTCCAACAACCAAATGAGAACTCGCATCATTAATAAGTGTTAAAAAATGAATATTAGGAATATTTCTTCCAACAAAAGCTGAAAGAATAACAATAACACTGACAGGAATAATACTTGTAAATGCATCAGCAACCATTGGTGGAACACCAGCAGGCATTTTGATTGTTATTTTCCTTGCAATAAACCAACGATAAATTTCAACAGAAACAATACTTAAAATAATTGCACTAAATAAACTAGGTGCCCCTAAAATATAAGATGGCCAATCAAAGTTTTCAGATAATGTTGTAAAATCTATAAAACTAAGAAAACTTATTAAACCAACAATACCACAAACTATTGGACTGATTTGACTATCTTTGTCTTTATAGTAATCACCTAAAAAATAACTATTCAAAACAACACATAAGAATGCCATAAGATTAATACTTACAAACACAATCTGTAACAATGCAGGCTGTATATTCGCAATAACTGCATTAATCATATCTGCAACTTCAGGCATATTTAGCCCTGTTCCTTCAGCAAATAAACCACCTAAATTGAGAATGAGTGTTGCGGTTGCACCAAGAATCATATATGGCATCATGACCATAAAGGTTCTTTGAAGAGTCTGTAGATATCTCACTTGAGAAATGCGAATGAGTGGTGGAGCTAACTTATTTTCGATAAAATCTGTTAGTCGCTCTAATAATGTGATTTTCTTTGTTTCAGTACCCATATTTATCCTCCTTTTTCCATATCCAGTATAACGATCGTTTTTGGGACTTTTGTCAATTCCATTGGAACTAATTTTATTATACACACAAAAGAAACCGTTTACAATACTTTTTCTAAAATTTATGGAACTTTTCCCAGAAAAACCAAAAAAGTTCTTAGAATAAAAAATTTCATTAATACTTATCCAAAATATGGTATAATAAAACAAAGTATAAACAAGGAGGTTTATATGACACCTATACAACATATTCAATTACATAAAGATGAATTTACAAAATCAGAATTAATTATCATGGATTACATTCTTTCAAATCTTCATGATATTTCTTCATATCCAATATCAACCATTGCAGAAAAATGTAAAGTATCTAAATCTGCTTTATTGCGTTTCTGCCAAAAATGTGGATTCCAAGGTTATAGTGAATTCAAATATGAAGTCTCTAGATATTTACAATCTATTATACATATTACTGAAGGTGAGATTGCTAAAACACAAACAATTGTTGACTTATATACAGAACAAATGAATAAATTACCTCACTTATTAAGCACTCAATTTTTAGATCAATTTTCTCAACTGATGATAGATGCTAGAAAAATAAAAATATTTGGAGTTCATGAAACAGGCCTTTCAGCACAATACTTTTCATATCGTTTAGCAAGTCTTGGCATTGATTCAGAACCTGTTTTTGATTCAGGAATCTTTACTGAAAAAGCAACGATGTCAACAGATAAGGATTTAAATGTATTCTTAAGCCTTTCAGCTGAAACAACTGTCATTAAAGATTCTATTCATTATGCTAAAGAGAGTCAAAGCCACACTGTATTGATTACACAAAATGATCATTATCGCAATAAAAATAAAATTGATTTGGCATTCATTTTACCAGCATTTCAGCTTGATAAAAAGAATATCTTTGTTGATTCTCAAGCCCTTGTCTTTTTGACAATAGACCTTATTATTAATAACTTAGCATCACATTTAAGAGAACAAGATAGTCATAAGATTTAATTTCAACATAAATATCTATTATAATTAGAAATTTTCTACAAGCAAAAGGATACTTCTGTAATAAAAGTATCCTTATTTATTGTAGAATTTGCAAATATAAACGTTATATTAAAGGAAATAATAAATGAATACTTAAACTTCCCTCCTTATAAGAAGCCGTTATTTTGCCATTCATTTGTTCAGTTAATCCTTTGGCAATCGATAATCCTAAACCAGTAGATTTTTTTGCTGTAGTCACAGTATAGAAACGATTAAATAGTTTTCCAACGAGAACTTCATCTAATTGTACAGCCTGATTTCCTAGAAGGAAATCATTAATAATTTCAAAAACAACTCTTTTACTCCCTCTTAGATAATTATCATTAGGTATTTTCTTATCAGTTTCGAAAACTCTTTCTTCAGTTGAATATTCCAAATTATATATCTCAGGCTCATTTAACCTCCCATTAATATAATTAGCTACAAAAAGACATGAAAAAGCAATAAAATCGTCAAGAAAAATAATAGTAAAAAAAGATACCTCTTAATGAAGTATCTTTCATATCCTATAAATAACTATTTCTTATAGTCCTTTTTCAGTAATTTCTCTTGCAACATCATCTTTAATAGTGACACCTGCTGCTTCTAATTCTGCAATCTTTTCTGCAAATTGTGGTAAGTATTTCTTATGTGCTAATAATAATTCATCTAACACTCGTTTTGCATTTTCACCTGAAGGGATTTGTGGATTTAAGATGAATGCCTGTAATGCCATTCCATAATCTCCTGTCACTGCTGCTGCTTCAACACAGTGTTCCATGTTCTTCATACATTGTAACCATCCTTTTTCAGCTGGTTGTAATTCTCCAAAAGCGATTGCTTTTGCTCCTGTTGATCCAATATATGCAGAGACTTCTACTGCACAGTCTGCTGGTAAATCTGGTACTGCTCCATTATTCTTTGTTGTCACAACAATGTGTCTATTGGCATTTGAATAGATTGATGCAATTGTTTCACATGCTGCATCTGAATAATGTGCTCCACCACGTTTTGCTAATTGTTCTGGTTTATGATCTAAATTTGGATCTTTATATAATTCAAATAATTCTGCTTCTGTTTGTTTCACTTGTTGTCCACGTGTTCCCACTTCTGGATCACTGTATTCTTCTAATCCATGTGCTAACATTTCTTGTTGACGATAATAGTATCTATGATATCCACAAGGAATCATTTTCATAGTATCTAATTGTTCTTTGAAGAATGGGATGTCATGAATGTTAGCTGGTAATCCACCATCTTTACCTTCATACATTGCATCAATAATATCTTGAGTCACTTCTTTTCCATTTTCATCATAAACTTTATGCCAATGGAAATGATTTAATCCAGCAAACTTATAAGTCAATTGATCTAATGTTTTTCCAATTGTTTCTGGTTCTTTCATCATTGCACCAACTGGTACATTACATAATCCAATAACTTTATCCCATTTTCCATATTTCATAACTGCTTCTGTAACCATTCCACTAGGATTTGTGAAGTTGATTAACCATGCATCTGGACATAATTCTTTCATATCTTCAACAACACCTAAGATAACTGGAATTGTTCTGAAGGCTTTAAAGATTCCTCCAGCACCATTTGTTTCTTGTCCTAACATTCCATAAGAGAAAGGAATTCTTTCATCTTTGATACGAGCATTCAATAAACCAACACGGAATTGAGTTGTCACAAAGTCAGCACCAGGTAATGCTTCTCTTCTGTCTAAAGTCATATGAACTTTCACATCATAAGGAGATGCATCCCACATACGTTGAGCCATAGCCCCAACGATTTCCATTTTTTCTTTACCATCTTCAATATCTACTAACCAAATTTCTCTGATTGGAAGTTCATCATATCTTTTGATAAATCCTTCCATTAATTCTGGAGTATAACTACTTCCTCCACCAATTGTAACAATTTTTACAGGTTTCTTTTCCATTATTCGTCCTCCTTGTTTTTACACTTACAGTATAGTCAAAATCACATCACTTTGCACATTATTTTCACTTATTGAAAAAACTTTATCTTTTGATATCTCTTTTTCCGTTTTTCATAAAATCAATAATTTCCTCTTTAGAAACAATTAGATTGTGACTATATGTCACATGAGTAGAAATACTATAGAATCTGAATATATAAATACTTGTATTATTTCATGATAATTAATGAGACATTTTTCTATATCTACCCTTCCACAACAATTACAATCCTTTGTTTTGTTAATCTTTTCTATTTTTACAGTTACATTCAACGCTATTATAACAAAAAGCAAAAATACGTTTAATGAAGTAACATAAATGGAAAATAGATAATAATTGGAGAAATATAGACAATAATGTTATTCAATCCTGAATTCTCTCTACCTATCCACTATATTTTAGCATCTCCTCAAAATTGCCAATAAATATACCTACCATTTTCACTTTTGGCTGTAATTAAAAGAAAGATTCTTAGATTTGATTATAGGACAGATTATTATATTTTTAGAAATCTTCAATAAAATCCCTAAAATCGCAGTATGCTTTTCAAAAATATTTTTTCGAGCATTATCTCAGTTGTTTCACTTCTATATAATTAAAACTTAGTTCGTCAAAATAGAAAAAGTAAGTATTTCATCTATTTATTTTATCACTACTTTATTATACGTTTAACAAAAAACAATTTTGATTTAAATAGATTCAATATTGAACACAACTCATTGCAAATTAGCATTTTTGATGTTAAACTAAAAATAGATAAAGACATTTAAAATAATTGTAATATGCAGCCACATTTAATGTTACAAAGGAGGGATTACCATGAAGAAAATATATTTATTTATTGGCTATATGGCATCTATAATTTTGTTTCCTATTATAGTTTTTATGTTACCTGTTCCAAGTTCTATCTTGCATGATGCAGGGATAATCTATATCACATATTATATTGCAGTCATTTTCTCTTTTACAATAGCTGCATCAGTTGCATATGTAAAATTTTGGGACAGTATCTAATATTTCATATATATTGATATTGAGTTCAAGAGATTACTACTCAGCAATCACTTAAGACCTGTGCCATATCATATACAACAAGTGGGTATGCATACAAATATTATAATGAAGTGTACACTTTGCTTATAAATGAATTAAATATTTTTAGTAACTTCTTAGACTCAATTTCAAAAAAGCCTAATCATTTTGACTAGGCTTTTTTCATATCTACATATTTAAATTGAACAGATAAGGATTTTATACTGAGGAAATTTCTTATATCAACTTCTTCATAACATTAGAATCAGATTACTTCCTTAGCAATCTTTTCTACAAACACTTTGATGTTAGGCAATTGATGCCAAATAATGTGCATACCTACTAAATAAGCCTTGTTTTAACTATTTACATTAAGATTTAATACATTTTATCTTTTGATATCTCTTTTTCCGTTTTTCATAAAATCAATAATCTCCTCTTTAGAAACAACTGGACTGTCCCCATATGTCGTATGAGCTAAAACACCACTTGCTGTTGCATAATGAATTAATTCCTGTGGCTCCATATGTGTTAAATAACCATCGATAGCTCCTGCTGCAAAACCATCACCACCACCAACACGATCGAAAACAGTCAATCTCATTTTTGGACTCATCACCATTTTTGTTGAAGTCACCATATATCCTGTTAACTCTTCATCTTTACGAATGGTTCCAAAAATAAATTCTATATGATAATCCTGACACATTTGCATAAGAATATTTCTAAGTTGTTTATCATAAGGGAGAGATTGATCAACTTGTTTATGTAATAGAAGGGTAGCATCTTTATAGCCAGCAAAAACAATATCTGCTAAATTGAGCATCTCTTCATAAATATGTTTTATTTCATCATGCTCACCTGTCCATAATGATGGTCTAAAATTACAATCAAATATGACCTTAATATGTCTTTTCTTTGCTTCTTTTGCAAATGCAAATGCAACTTCTCTTAGATTTTCACGGAGCGCTAATGAAATGCCACATATATGCAAAGCATCCATTCCATCTAAACAGGAAAAATCATAATCAGAGATTTGACTTTTACCAAAAGAACTATCCAATCGATTAAGATATGTGATTTGACTTGCACGATTACCAATTCCTTGTTCTAAAAAATAAATACCAATATGATTTGTTCCATAACAAACATAGTCATCATGAATACCCAATTTACGAATATGTGCGCTCGCTGCTTGCCCTACAATATTATCAGGTAAACGTGTTGTTAAATATACCTCATGCCCCATTTGATATAATCCTGATAAAACGTTAACTCCTGTTCCAGTATATAAGAATTCCAATGTATCAACTTGAGATAATTTTTTATAATTTGGTGGCATCATACGCATCATGACTTCTCCAAATGCTATTATTTTCATTGTCATCACCTATAATCTTTTCATGATTTCTAATAAAGTTTGAATATCTTCTCTCTTTGTCTCACCAGTTTCTTTATCTACAATAGAAGTATAGACATGAGGAATAATTCTTTTCACCCCTGCCTCAAGCGCAATACGACAAATCTCTTCAAAATTTGTTAAATCAATACCTCCAGTAGGTTCCATCATAAAGTCCTCTGCTGCACAAGCCTCACAAACTACTCGATATTCTTCTTTTGTTGATAGACCTTTCATGGGAAAAAACTTAACCGAACTACAGCCCATATCCTTTAACATATCTATCGCAGTTTTAACAGGCACAAGAGCTGGTTTATCTAAAGAACTTAAAGGTCCTGTAGACACTTTAACCAATCCTGCTGTTCCACTTGGAGAAATTAATCCATTAACAATTGTTTCATCTTGCCCTAGCAATGCACGTGTATATCCAACACCAGTGAACACTTGATTGACATGTTGGGGTTGAATGTCTTTTGAAATTTCAGCAACCATTTTCCATTGATGAGGGTCACCCGCACCCAATCCAACTGAAATAGCATTATCAATAGTTTCAGCATAAGTTTTCATATCTTTTATAGCCGCTTCAACTGTTTCATAATTCTTTGAAAGCAAGCCAACAAGTACATGTCCCTCTGCTGCTTCATAAATTGCTTTGGCATTCTCTAATGAATTTGCCAAAACATTTAAACATATCTTGTCATTTAAATAATGAGGAGTTTTATTCATCTTTTCTACCTCCAATAATCTTCACTATTTTTTCATAAATCATATTTAATTCTTGGTCATTGACATCTCTTATATCAATTTCTATTTTTCCTTCATTGGCACGATAATCACGCGTATAAATATGAAGTTCTCCTTCTTTTAATGCCTGTGCAATCTGCAGTGCATTCTTAGACAATTTCTTCTCATCAAACGTTATTTCACTTCTCATAATCAGACGACCAGCACCATCTTGTATAATCCGTGCCGATATGCCATCATTGGCATTTAGTTTTTGGTTAAATATTTCTAAACGTTGAGATTGTTGTTGTAATGTCAAATGTTCTTTTGATAAATATTTTTCAATCGCATAAGTCAAGCCTAAAATATTCTCTTTGCCTACTTTCATGACACGGCCAATCCCCTGACTTTGTTTTTTCACTTGATCAATAAATACCTTTTTCCCAATCAGTAAACCAGAAGTCGGACCTTCAAAAGCTTTTGTCCCACTATAAACAACAGCATCTGCTCCTAAGTTGTCATAAACCTTTAAATCTTCCTCAGCAGCCGCATCGACAATCACAGGCAAGTGATAACGATGACCTAACTCAATGAATGCTTTCATATCCGGCATACCTTTTTGAACACAATGATGAGACTTCACATAGATAAGTGCAACTGTATTTTCATTGATTTTTGCTTCAATATGTTCTAATGTACATTTATTTGCATAACCAGCTTCAACAACATGTCCTCCACCCATTCCAATCGTCACTTCAATAGGTGTTCCATAATCAACATTATGCCCTTTACAAATAATAACTTCTCTTTTTTTGTTTTCAGGATTATAAATATCTAAGATGTACTGTAGCTTACCTCTTGATACACAGGCAGCAACACTTTGGGCAATAGCGCCAGAAGCACTATTGACAATATAAGCAGATTCTACACCAATAAGCGCTGCTAAATAATTGCCAGTTTTATCCAACAGATCTTTAACTTCAAAGAAATGTGATGCACCAATATTCATCTGCTGACAAATATCTTCACTGACTCGTGAACCACCTAAAATTGTCATTTTCCCAGAAGCATTAATAACTTGTTTAACTTGATATTTTTCATATATATCTTCCATTAACAATCCTCCTCAAGTTGAATATATTCGTTACGTATGATCACTGCAACTGGTTGAATATACTCGGATACAATGATTCTCTTTCCAGTCGAATCAACCAATTCTTTATTTTTATGAATAATCTTAAATATTGTAAACTCACCACAATAGCCTTTTTCAATCCGACCAAGATGTGATAAATTCAACATTTTTGCAGGATGGCTTGTCACACAAGCTATAACTTCCTTCAAATCATATCCTTTCCTATAAAGTTTTGACATTGTCGTCGCAAGATCATAAACAGGCCCATTTTGACGATTACGATAATAAATATCACTGCTAATACTGTGAACTTTTAGATCATTTTGATTCGCCTTATCTAATACATCAAATGAAAAACTATCTGTACCATGACCCAAATCAAAGAACACACCTCTTTGATAAGCATCAAATACACATTCTTTAATGTGACTATCTTGAATAATACCATTCGTTTTCGGATTGAAAATATGAGTGACAATATCCCCGCTTCTGATATTCGCTAAAACTGTCTCCAGTTTTGAAGGTGCAGTTCCAATGTGCACCATCAATGGCAGCTTTGTTTGTTCAGCAATTTTTAACGCTTCAAATAAAGGCAAATCACCACTTTCTTCAACAACACTCTTACTCATTCTGGCCTTCACACCAATAATAAAATGGGGATGTTTTTGATACGCCTGCATAAAAGCATCGCTATCAACATGTCGCATATCTGCCAATTCATTTTGTGCGTATAGCCCTGTTTTAGAGATATTTAATAATGAATATACATGTGTTTTACAATTTTTTACACTATCATAAAACTCATCAACATTATCTGCACCAGATGTTCCTGCATCTATCACAGTTGTTACACCTTTTTTATAGCCAATACTTTCGCAATTATCAGCATAGAGTTCAAACTTATCAAAACAATGCGTATGAGTATCTATCCAGCCAGCACTTACATAACTCTCATTATCTAAATGAATAACCTGAGTCTCATTGTCTACCTTTATAGAAGAAGCAACTTGTTGAATGACACCATTTTGAACAAAAATACTCACAATTCTGCCATCTACAAGTCTTGCATTTTCAATCATAAATTTATTCATGCTCAACCTTCTTTCCTAAAAAAATTTTAACACTTTCATGAATACACTTCAATCAAATCACAGTTATCAAACAAAATGTTCATTCATGAAAATTGAAATTTTTATACTTATCAATTTATAAACATTATATCATTAAATCTTATTCATTATGCACTTTGATTTTTTTATTTGATTATGTTATGATAAATACAATAATGAGTCATTTATCTGTATCAATAGATCTTCAAATAATGACTGAAAGGAGTCTTATATATGAATAAAAAAACACCTTTATATTACTCTATTATGGAAACCATTAAAGATTCAATTATTAATGGTGTCTACCCTATAAATAGTTTATTACCCACTGAGACTGAATTTGAAAAAATCTTTAATGTTAGTAAAATTACAATAAGAAAAGCTATTGACCTTTTAGAAAAAGACGGTTATGTTTCAAAACAAAGTGGTAAAGGCACAACCGTTATAAGCAATAGCATTTTCAATAAATTATCAAATGGTTATTCTTTTGCTAATCTTTTAAAACAGCAAGGATATCAAGTGACAAAGGAAAATACACAATTTGAATATATTTCATTAGATCCTCAACATGAGTTATTTCCTTATTTTGGGAGGAAAAGTCTAGAAATTACTCGCTTTTACTATCTAGATGGACAACCTTATATCCATCTGACACATTATTTACCAGGTGATATTGAAATCCCTGTTATTAAGAATCATAATGATTTTTCATTGTATATGTTCCTTTATAAGAATCACTATTTTATTGCTCATTTTCATGATGACTTTCTTGTTGAGTTTCCTCCAGTTCGTATATTAGAGGGGCTTAATCTAGAAAAAGGACCAGTCCTTGGAAGAAAAAGAATATCACATGATATTAATCAAAAAGTTGTTGAAGTCTCATATGCAAGATACAATACAAGAATTCATAGTTATCAAATTCAGTATGATGTTTAGTCATACTGAATTTTTATATTTATGCACCACCTAAATGCAACACAATTCCGACAACTGCACTTATAGCAACGAGAATAATTGGTGACCAAGTTGTTTTCTTAGATAACGTATAGAGAACGATAGCTAAAATAATTCCAGGAACAACAAATAAATCTAAGAGATGCCCTGTTGACTCAAACAGTGGGATATTCACTAAGGCAATTTTAATGACTCCAATTCCAGCTGATGCTATCATAGCAACAGAGGCTGGCCTTAAACCAAAGAAAACATCTTGAACAAGTTTATTTTCTTTAAACTTTTTTAACAATCGTGCAATCACTAAAATAATAATAACAGATGGTGTAATCAATCCAATTGTGGCAACTATACCACCAAGTATACCATCAACTTGATAGCCTGCATAAGTAGACATATTAATACCAATGGCTCCTGGTGTTGATTCTGCAATAGCAATCATATTGGCAATATCGCCATGTGTAAACCAGCCAAGTGTATTTGAGATATCATATAGAAATGGTAAAGTGGCTAATCCCCCACCAATGGAAAAAAGTCCTACTTTGAAGAATTCAAAAAACAATTGTAATAAAATCATTTTGCTTCTGCTCCTTTCCAGCGGTTTAACAAAGCTCCGACAACAGATGAAGAGAGAACAATGACATATAAAGGAATATCAGTAAACAATGTTAGTCCTAAAACCACAACAAATATAAGCAATGCCTTATGATTAATCATTGATTTTTTCCATAATCGTTCTACAGCATTAAGAATTAAAACACAAACACATACTCTTACACCAGCAAAAGCATTTTTGACAATGGCATAATCTGCAAAGTTATTTAAAAATATGCTAATAACCAGCAATAAGGCAATAGGAATTGTTATAAAGCCTAGACTTGCAACAATCCCACCAATTGTTCCTTTTCGTTTATTGCCAATGAATGTTGAAACATTCAAAGCAATAATTCCAGGTGTACATTGACCAACTGCAAAATAATCTAGAAGATCTTCATCGCTTTCCCATTTTTTATTTTCTACAATTTCTCTTTGAAGAATAGGCAACATAGCATACCCACCTCCAAAAGTTATACTGCCAATCTTGGCAAAGGTTATATAAAGTTCAAATAAATCCTTCATATATCTGTTTCCCCTCCATTTTCTATATTTCAGGCATTGCAGCACCATCTGCTCGTGGATCACTACCTCCTAATCTCAAACCATCTTCCTGAATTTCAATAATTTGACAAGCCCCTGAACAAGTAAATGGTTCAATCACTTTCAAAGTATGTCCCATCTGTCTTAATTTTTCTAGAACTTCTTCACCAACCTGTGATTCAATCTTTAACACATGATGAGATTTCCCTTCTTCATCAAACGTATGCATATCAGCCCATTTTCCATGTTCAACAGAGCTTTGAACATCTAATCCAAAATCTAATAGATTACAAACAACTTGCATATTCCACTGTGGTTGATTATCTCCACCAGGTGTATTTCCAACATATTTTAAACGACCATTGGAATCTGTAATTAAATATGTATTGAGTGTATGCATGGTTTTTTTATAAGGGGCAATAGCATTTGGATGACCAGCTTGTAAATTAAACCCAGTCCCAGCTCGATTGTTTAATAAAATACCTGTTCCATCAACAATCTCTCCTGAACCCCATGTTGCTGAAATACTATGAATAAAAGATACAGCATTGCCTTCTTGATCAACAACTATCATGCTTGTTGTATGTCCATTTTCATGTTCAAAGACATCATCTTCATTGGCGCAAGAATCCATATGGATACAACCTGCAACTTGCGAAGCATACTCTTCACTCAATAGAATTTCAGTTGGATTTTCAACAAATTCAGGATCTCCAAAATACTTCATACGATCTCTAAATGCAATTTTCTTTGCCTCCACCATCAAATGAATAGCTTCAGCACTATCTGGCTCATACTGTGACATATTAAATTGATTAAGAATAGACAATTCTTCTAGATGAATAATACCTTGTGAAACTGGTGGTGTTTGAAAAATACGATAACCTCGATAATCAACAGAGATAGGTTCTAATATTTGACAATGATAATTTTCAAAATCAGACTTTTCAAAAATCCCTCCATGCTCATGTGAATATTCTACAATCTTATCAGCCAGTTTACCTTTATAGAAACCATCTCGCCCATGTTCTTTTAAATAACGTAAACTCTTTGCATAATCCTTATTATAAACAAGTTCACCATAAGGATATGGTTTTCCATCTTTGAGATATAAATTTTTTAAGTTTTTAAACCTGCACATTTTTTGATAATCTGTATGCATGTGTCTGGCAACCTTTTCTGATACAGGTACACCAGTTTCTGATAATTCAATAGCATCTTCACATAGATCAGCAAAACTTAATGTTCCAAATTGTTTTAATGCCTCAAAATAAACATCAACAGCTCCTGGTACGGTCACTGAGAGCATACCATCTTTAGGAACAGATTTAAGTCCCAATGACTGATAATATTCAATCGTTGCCTTTGCTGGAGCTCCACCCGAACCATTCATTGCAGTTATTTTTTGAGTCTTTGCATCATAATAAAGCAAGAATGCATCGCCACCTAACCCACACATATCTGGTAAAACGACACCACTTGTTAAAGCCATTGCAATACAAGCATCCATGGCATTTCCACCTCTGTTTAAAACTTTTAAACCAGATGCTGAAATAAGTGTATGGGCTGATGAAACCATCCCTTTTTTACTCATAACTATGCCTCTATGTTTCATTTTTTATCCTCCAATCTTTCTATAAAAAGAGAAAGTTGAGAGTTTGCCCCAACCATCTCAAGTCTTTTATATTATTCAGTTGCTTCTGTTCCATTTTCTTGAGCAGCTAAACGTTCACGTTCTACAATCTTTACAAATGGATAGTAAACAATACCAGCAATGACGATTCCACAGAGTGCCCAAACGGCAGCAGGAATATTTCCTCCTGTTGCAAGATAAGAACCTATAACTGGAGGCATAATCCAAGGAATCTGCACAACAGGTCGACCAATAATATTAAAGAACATCAAGAAATAAGTTCCAGTAACTAAAATGGCATCAATTAATACAAATGGAATCATCATAACAGGGTTCATAACGATTGGTAATCCAAATGTCACAGGCTCATTAATTTCAAAAATACCTGCTGGTAATGATAAACGTCCTAAAGTACGCAAAGATTTTTCTTTTGAACGGCACATGATGATAACTAAAGCCAATGTTGCACCAGCTCCACCTAAACTCACAAACCAAGGAATGAAACCTAATGCAGTAATATAAGGAATTGGCTGTCCAGCCAAGAATGCTTCAGTATTTGCAGTAATGAATGTTGTAAAAATTGGTGTACCTACCGCATTTAAAACAGATTGACCATGTATACCAACACACCATAATAATTGTGAAACAACCATATAAACCAAAATACCAGGATATGAATTTAAAGCAAAGACTAATGGTGAGAACAATTGTGTAACAAGTTCTGGTATTTGAATTCCCAGTACACAACGTAAAATGAAAAGAATTGATAAAGCTACAATACTTGGAATTAATGCTGAAAAAGATTTAGATACTGCAGGTGGAACACCTTCTGGAAAACGAATAACCCAGTTATGTTCAACAAACAATTGTAAGATTTTAACACAGAATATAGCAACCAAAAGCGCTGTAAATATCCCCTTAGAACCAAAATATGTAGTTGCCATAGCAAATTCTTCATCAACCTGTAAAATCATAAATCCAATAAATGAAATGATACCTCCCATTAATGGGTCTTGTTTAAAAGATTTTGACAAGTTATATCCAACTGAAAAAGCAACAAACAAAGCAATGATACCAATCGTCATTTGATTTGGAACATTCAACATAGCCTTATATGGTTCGACAATTTTCGCCCATGTATCATTTGGAAACTGTGCAATAATAATAAACAAACTACCAAAAATAGTGAAAGGGACAGTTGCAATCATACCATCTTTAATACCTGTTAAATAGGGATTTGTCGCTAATTTAGCAAATATTGGAGCAACTTTATCTTCCATAAATGACATAAATTTCTTCATATTTCTTCATCCTCTCCTCTGAATTTGTTATTCAGATCCTTTCTTAACTCCATATTATCATAATAATGTTTTAAAGTAAAGGATATAATGTTTAATTATTTAGATTATATTGTTAATACATTATTATCATATTTATATTCAACAATATTTTCTATACTGAAAAATTGATGAATTTCTCTTTGAAAAAAAGTTGAATGAGTAATTTATCAAAAAATAAAGAGGAATAGGATAAGTCAAAAGTTTATATTTATTATGCTATATGTTAGAACATTTCCTTTAGCAGTTATACACCATACCAGGATTATTAATTAATGATAGATATCTTTCTATATATTCATTATGAATGCAAAGCAAAGACTCTATCTGATCATTTGACCAAATAGAGCCTTTTTTATTTACCTTTATTTGTATAGTATTTTCTAACCAAAACTTGAGTTTTTCTAATATGTTTTTGAATTGTTTCTTTAGCAAGTTCTTTATCATTAGCAATAATAGCATCTAAAATAGCTTTATGTTCCTTTAATGCTGTTTCTAATCTTTCAGGTTGTGTAATAGAATGACGACTTGTCACAGAAACATAATAATGAACATCTTTTAATAATTGTTCAAAATATTGTGACTGAGTTGCCTGATAGATTGTCTCATGATAAAGAATATTTAAATCATTAATTTTCTCTTGTTCTTTTTTTCCAGTATAGAACTCCATCAATTCAAAAACATCCTTAATCTTAACCAAATGAATTTCATCCATACGATCAATTGCTAATTGAATAGCAAGCCCTTCTAAAGCCAAACGAATTTCAAACATATCATCTATATCCCTTGGTGAAAACCCTTTGACATAAACACCTTTATTAGGAATACTTTCCACCAAACCCTCTAATTCTAATTGTTTTAATGCTTCTCTAATTGGCGTTCTACTGATTTTTAATTCATTCGCTAAAGATAATTCATTGAGTTTTTGTCCATTCTCATATTCTTCATTTAAAATACGATCCCTCAATATATCAAATATCTTATTTCCTAAAGAGCCGTGCGATACCTGATCAAACAAACTGTGTGACGGCATATAATTTTCCTCCTATAATTTTTCAATAATAGCTTGAGTAAATTCAGTCGTTGTTGCAGTTCCTCCAATATCAGGAGTTACGATTTTTCCTTCCTCAACAACTGCTGCTAAAGCATCTCTTAACTGATTCGCTTCTTCTAATTTCCCCATTGCTTCTAACATCAATGCAAAAGCTAACAATAAAGCACTTGGATTTGCAATGTTTTGACCAGCAATATCTGGAGCACTTCCATGAACAGCTTCATAAATACGATATTCGTCTCCTATATTACCACTAGGAGCAAACCCTAATCCCCCAATTAATCCTGCACATAAATCTGAAACGATATCACCATATAGATTAGGTGCAACCAAAACATCAAATGTCTCAGGTCTTAGAACAAGCTGCATACACATATTATCAACAATAACTTCTTGTGCTTCGATATTTGGATAATCTCTTGCAACATCTCTAAATGCTTCCAAAAAAAGTCCATCTGTATATTTCATAATATTTGCTTTATGAATAGCTGTCACTTTGTGTCTATTATTCATTTTAGCATACTCAAAAGCATATCGGCAAATCTTTTCACTCGCTTCACGTGTAATTAATTTAATACCATTCGCCATATTATCATTAATCATATATTCAATACCTTTATATAAATCTTCAGTATTTTCTCTTATCATAACCAAATCAATATTTTCATATTTAGAATCAATTCCCTTAAATGAACGAATTGGTCTTACATTTGCATAGGTTGCAAACTGTTGTCTTAAAGCAACATTAACACTTCTAAATCCAGTACCAATTGGTGTTGCAGTTGGACCTTTTAATGCCCATTTATATTCTTTTATCGCATCAACCAATCCTGGTTCAAAAACTTCTTTTGTCGTTGTGGCATATTCAGCCCCAGCCTGATATGTGATCCATTCAATATCTAATTTCATTGCCTCGGTAATATTTTCGACACTCTTTGCAATTTCTGGTCCAATGCCATCTCCAGGTATTAAAACTGCTTTCATTAAAAATCTCCCCCTAACTCTTTAATTGCATTTAATAATCCACCTTGTAAAATCATTACTTTTTCTCTAGGTGCCAATGATAACTTGGCAACAATAGTTTCTTTTGTATTTATATTTTGAACAGTCACATCTGTCCCATTTTCTACTGCATCTTTGACATCTAATAAAACATATTCATCTTGATCATTGAAGAAATCATATCCTACTTGATCAATTATCAATGGTAAGATTCCATTATTAATTAAGTTTGATCTATGAATTCTCGCAAATGATAAGGCAAAAATAGCTTTGATTTTCAAGTAATTAGGAACTAATGCTGCATGTTCTCTTGAAGAACCTTGACCATAATTGTCTCCTCCAACAATAAATCCTCCACCATTTTCAATTGCACGATGATAGAATTGATCATCAACTTTACAGAAAGAGAATTTAGCCAAATGAGGAACATTTGAACGATAAGGTAATAATTTAGAATCTGAAGGAACAATATGATCTGTTGAAATATTATCTCCAACTTTAAGCACCATCTTTCCTTGAATATTTTTTGCTAATTTTTCTCCTCTTGGAACAGGTTTTATATTTGGTCCCATATAAACCTCTGTATAAGGATCGTAATCATTAATAAAGAAGTTTGCATTCTTAATAAATGGTGTACTTGGAACTTCCTCTAAATACATATCATCTTCAAACATTGATGAAAAACATCCTTTCACAGCTGAAAGTGCAGCAACTTCTGGTGAAACCAAATAAACACCTGCATCATTTGTTCCAGAACGTCCTTTAAAATTACGATTAATCGTTCTTAATGAGACACCCTTTGATAATGGTGCCTGCCCCATACCAATGCAAGGTCCACATCCACATTCAAGAATTCTTGCGCCAGCCTGAATCATATCAGCCAAAGCTCCATTCTCTGATAGCATTGCTAGAATACTTGAAGAACCAGGTGCAATAACAAGTGAAACATGCTCTGCAACTTTTCGCCCTTTTAAGATTTTAGCAGCTCTCATCATATCAGCAAATGATGAATTCGTACATGATCCAATAACAACTTGATTGATAGCCATTCCTTCTAATTCTCTAGCTGGAACAACAGCATCTGGACTATGTGGCTTTGCAACCATAGGCTCTAATGTAGACATATCAATTTCTAATACCTGATCATAAGTTGCATCAGCATCAGCTTTCATTTCAACATAATCATTCTCTCTACCCTGTTGTTTTAAATATTCAAGAGTTCTTTTATCAGTTGGAAAAACTGAAGTTGTTGCACCAAGTTCTGCTCCCATATTACAAATTGTTGCACGATCAGTTAAAGACAGTGTTGCAATTCCTTCACCTGTATATTCAACAATTTTATTAACGCCACCTTTAACGCTTAATTCTTGTAAAACTTTTAAAATAATATCTTTCGCACTAACCCATGGTGCTTTTTGACCAGTTAAATTGACTTGAATCACTGATGGACATTGTAAGTAATATTTTCCTGTTGCCATTGCTACAGCAACATCTAATCCCCCTGCTCCAATCGCAATCATTCCCATTGCTCCACAAGTTGGTGTATGTGAATCACTTCCCACTAATGTTTCTCCAGGTTTAGAAAAGTTTTCTAATTGAAGTTGGTGACATACACCATTTCCTGGCTTAGAAAATGTAATTCCATGTTTTTTAGCCACACTACGAATAAACTCATGATCATCCATATTTTCAAATCCAGTCTGTAACATATTGTGATCAATATACGCCACTGCTTTATCCACCGCTACATGTCCCACTTCCATAGCTTCTAACTGTAAGTATGCCATCGTTCCAGTTGAATCCTGTGTAAGTGTTTGATCAATCTGTATACAAATTTGTTCTCCCGGAACAAGTTTCCCCTCTTTTAAATGTGAACTTAAAATCTTATATGCTAAATTCATATAACCCCACCTTTCTTTATTGTATACAATTATACATTATAGAGTATATACAATCAATATTATTATTTTATTTTTTAGCAGATTTTGATAACAACAAATATTTATTTTAAATATAGGGTGTAATATGTTACAATAGTTGCGGTGATAAAAATGATATTAGCTTGCTCATCTTTAAAGAAATCATTCCAAGGGATTGATTTGCTTAAAGATATAACTTTTAAAATTGAAGAACATGATAAATTAGCTATCATTGGTGTTAATGGTGCTGGAAAAACAACACTTCTTAAAATTCTTTGTGAAGAAGAATCTTATGATAGTGGTGATATTTTTAAGTCCAAAGAATCAACGATTGGCTATTTATCTCAACATAATACAATTGATCCTCAATTAACAGTCTATGACGCCTTACTCAATGTATTTCAACCACTTATCAAAAAAGAAGAACGTCTCCGCGTTTTAGAACAACTCATGACAACAACTCAAGATTTAGATTCTATTATGAAAGAATATGACCAACTCTCTTATGAGTTTGAAAGAGATGGTGGATATACATATCAAAGTCAAATTAAAGGTGTCTTAAAGGGGCTTGGCTTTGAAGAAGAGACTTGGAATATGACAATGAGTATTTTATCTGGTGGTCAAAAAACCAGAATTGCATTAGGAAGATTATTGTTGTTAAAACCAAGTTTACTTTTACTTGATGAACCAACCAATCATTTAGATGTTGAATCTATTGAATGGTTAGAAGCTTATCTTAAAAGTTATCCTCATGCGATTATTATGGTTTCTCATGATAGATACTTTATTGATCAAGTCACGAATCAAATTATTGAAATAGAAAACGGAAAATCAACCTTATATAAATGCTCATATCAAGAATATGCTATTATAAAAAAGCATAATCGTGAAGTTGATTTAAAACATTATATAGATAATCAAAAAGAAATCAAAAGAATGCAGGAAAGTATTGATCTTTTAAAATCATATAATCGTGAAAAACAAGTTAAACGTGCTGAAAGTAAAGAAAAAGCCTTAGAAAAAATGGAAAAAGTAGAAAGACCTGATGCCTTACCTCAATCCATGAAGATTCAGTTTCAGCCTGTTGTAGAATCAGGTTATGATGTTTTAAAAGTCAAAGATTTAGCTATGGCTTTTGATCAGCCACTGTTTGAAAATATTCATTTTGAAGTGAAGAAACAAGAAAGAGTCGCTTTAATTGGACCTAATGGGATTGGGAAGACAACACTTTTTCAAATTCTATTAGGGCGCCTTTCTCAAAAAAGTGGAAAAATCAAATTAGGTAGTAAAGTCATGATTGGGTACTATGACCAAGAACATACATCACTCTCTTTCAACAAAACAATATTTCAAGAGATTAGTGATACATATCCTCAAATGAATAACACTGAAATTAGAAGTGCCTGTGCTTCATTTCAATTCAAAGGCGATGACGCTTTTAAAACCATTGATGTTTTATCTGGTGGCGAACGTGGTCGTGTTGTTTTAATGAAGTTACTGTTATCAAGATGTAATTTCCTTGTCCTTGATGAACCTACCAATCATCTAGACATTGAATCAAAAGAAGTTTTAGAAGATGCTTTAATGTCTTTTCAAGGAACAATTCTTTTTATTAGTCATGATCGTTATTTTATTAATAAGCTCTCTACAAAAGTGGTTGAAATGACTGCTCATGGCTCACATACATATTCTGGTAACTATACAACTTATCTAGATCATAAAAATGAAGTTAAGGTTGAAAAAGAAAAAAACACTTCATATCTTGAACAAAAGAAAAGTCAGTCAGAGACTCGTAAACAACAAAATCAAATCAAAAAGATTGAAAAACAAATTTCTGAACTTGAATTAAAAATAAGTCAATATAATGAATCTCTTCATAATGAAGAGATATTAAATGACTATCAAAAATATAATGAAACTATAAAATGTATAGATGATTCTCAATATCAATTAGAACAATTATTAGAAACATGGGAAGAGTTACAGTCTTAGTTGGATATTATTATCCAACTTTTTATTTTCTCTTGTTCAAAGCAAGATTTTTTATATCTGAAATATAGCATAAGTTAAACGGATGACAATCCAAAAAAGATATGAAACTGATAAATTGCCTTGATTTATAACAAGATAGTTTGTTAAGAGCCATAAAATGAACAAAAAAAGCATCTTATGATGCTTAAGAAATGATTGTCTGCTTGCCTAAATAATCTTCTAAAAAAGATAATTTCCTCTTTGTCCGCTTCCATGCTAATGTTTCATAAATAGCGCAGTATTTATCAGCTAATAAAACAATATAACTCTCACGATATTTTGGCAGTTTTAATGTGAGCGGAAACATATGCTTCAAAATAATGTCTTTCTCACATTCAGTTAATTCAAAATCTTGACTCGCATTTTCCCATGCACGACGAGGATGATCAAACGCATGACGTCTATTTTCAGTTGATGGTATATGCCAATCATAGAGAAAATAATCATGAAGAAGTGCTCCACGGACAAGACTCCGCTCATTAATTTTGATACGAAGTTTTCCAGCTATACAAAGACTCATATAAGCAACAAACAAAGAGTGATTATATGTGCTTAACCTACCATGTTGTATAAATGTTTTTTCTAATTGCATATTCTTGGAGTTTAAGATATCAAAACCATGTTCATTTAATTGTATGATTGCATATATATTTTTCACAGTTTTCACCTCTTTGTATATCTATTGTACAAATATATGTTCTTATTTGCAAATAAATTCATGATTATTTTCATATCTTAAAAACTTTTTTCACAAAATGAAAGAACGTTATTCAAACCATCTTTTTATGTATAATGACAATGTAAATAAAATGCAAAGGAGAATGAATAATGTTACACAAAAACTTAAAACCATTTCCTCAAGATTTTCTTTGGGGAGCAAGTACTTCTGCATATCAAGTAGAAGGTGCAAATTTAGAAGACGGAAAAGGACCTTCTTGTCAAGATGTTAAAGAAGTACCAGAAGGAACATCTGATTTAACAGTTTGTGCAGATCAATATCATAGATATAAAGAAGATATTGCTTTAATGGCTGAAATGGGATTCAAAACTTATCGTTTTTCTATTTCTTGGTCAAGAATTATCCCTGAAGGAACAGGAGCAGTCAATCCAAAAGGAATTGAGTATTATAACAATCTGATTGATGAATGTTTAAAATATGGTATTGAACCATTAGTCACAATGTTCCATTTCGATATGCCTGCTGCATTAGATGAACGTGGTTCTTGGTCTAATAGAGAATCAGTTGATTGGTTCTTAAACTTTGCAAAAGTTATGTATGAAAACTTTGGTGACAGAGTGAAATACTGGTTAACAATCAATGAACAAAATATGTTAACATTAGTTGGACCAGTTATTGGTACATTAACTATACCTGAAGGTTGTACAAATGAATTAAAAGAAATCTATCAGCAAAACCATCATATGTTAGTTGCTCAGGCGAAAGCAATGGCATTATGTCATGAGATGTTACCAGGAGCGAAAATTGGACCCGCACCAAATATCTCATTAGTTTATCCAGCAAGCTGTAAACCAGAAGATAACTTAGCTGCACAAAACTATAATGCTGTGAGAAACTGGTTATATTTAGATATGGCAGTTTATGGTGTATATAACAATTTAGTATGGGCTTGGTTAGAAGAACATGATGCTACTCCTGATTTTGCTGAAGGTGATGCAGAAGCTTTAAAGAGTGGACATCCTGACTTTATTGGTTTTAACTACTATAATACAGCAACTTGTGAATGGGAAGATGGTTCTGTTGAATGTGATGGTGCAGCTGATCAACAAACAGCTCGTGGTGAAAAAGGAATGTTCAAAGGATTTAGAAACCCTCACTTACCAACAACTGAATTTGGATGGGAAATTGATCCTATGGGATTTAGAGCAACTATTCGTGAAATGTATTCTAGATATCGTTTACCAATGATTGTTACTGAAAATGGATTAGGTGCTTATGATAAATTAGAAGACGGAAAAGTACATGATCCATATAGAATTGAATATCTAAGAAAACATATTGAACAAGTTCAATTAGCAATTAGTGATGGTTGTGAAATGATGGGATATTGTCCTTGGTCTGCAATTGACTTAATTTCTACTCATGAGGGTATGGTAAAACGTTATGGTTTTATTTATGTAGATAGAGAAGAATTTGATTTAAAAACATTAGATAGATATAGAAAAGACTCTTTCTATTGGTATAAAAAAAGTTATTGCTACAAATGGTGAAGATTTAACAGATTAATAAGATGAGAACTTGTCAGTTATGACAAGTTCTTTTATAATATATCAAGAGGTGCTACCATGAAAAAAATAAAATATTTTATCCCATCTATACTATTTATGATTATTATCTTTTGGTTTTCACATCAAACAGGAACTGAATCATCTGGTTTGAGTACATATATTGTCAATTGGCTTGAGAATCATTTACATATTATTGTTCCAGAACTGATTATAAGAAAGATGGCTCATATGGGCGAATATGCCTTACTCACATTCACTTTTATTTATGGGTTTTCTAAGAATAAATTCATATTGCAAAAAGTTCTCCTTTTCTCTTTGTCTGCAACGTTTCTATATGCTTGTAGTGATGAGTTTCATCAATTATTTATTGTTGGGAGGTCTGGTCAATTGGCTGATGTCATGATTGATACGACAGGTGGAATAATCGCCATTATTCTCTTTTATTTCATTAAAAAGAAAAAGTGTTATTCGCAAGAATAGCACTTTATTCATAAGTTAATAAACCTTGTTTCTTTAGAATGGGTTTAAATATTTTCATAAAGATACCAAGTGTAGGACCAAAAGTCAACATTCCTAAAATTGTTCCTATCCCAATAGACCATGAAATATTAAATATAAGTGTTAATATCACAACAATTAAGACACTGATAACATCTGCTGCCTGTCTGACAACATGAAACTTAACTGGAATGATATCTGTTAAAGCCATACAAAATCCTTCTAATGCAAATGTAACTTCATCTAATAACATAACAATGGAAACTCCAAATGCACAAACAGTACTTGCTATGATATACATAATAATCCCACCTGCAAATGATTGAAATTCAAAAATTAAAAGTTCATAAAACACAAAATTAATAACCATCCCTAATAAAACACTCAGAGGAATCTGTAATAATTGAATCCATCTAAATTTCTTTCTTAAGATAATAATCTGACCAACAACACAAGTACAATTAAAGATCATCCCCATTGTTCCAACCTCAATACCAATTAAATCTGATACTGATTTTGCCATTGCATCCCAAGCTCCAACTCCAATTCCTGATTTCAGTGTAAATGCACAGCCTGTTCCAACAATCATAAATGCCAAAACAATCAATATATATCTTTTACTTTTTACATTCATACTTCTTCCTCCACAGTGTTATCTATTATATAGAATCTCATGAAATTGTCTCAATTATTTCACAAAATGAAAAAAGTTTTCAAAATAGAAAAAAAGAAACTAAAGTTTCTTTTCCATTAAGTAACGTCTTAATCTGACACCTCTTCTTTCAACAGTTTGTTCTGATAATTCAATAAATCCCTTCGCTTCAAAAAAGGGTTTAGATGTAATAGAAGCAGCAGTATTTATAAAAGCAATTCCCTTTGCCCTCACATACTTTTCTAACTGCTCCAAAATAAGCGAAGCAACACCTTGATGTAAATATTCATGACTTACATAGAGTCTGTCTAAATATCCAGTTTCCCCTACATTACCAAAGCCTATAATTTTCCCATCTTCTTCAACAACTAAAGTATGATTCTTATTTAAGGATGCCTCCCAACGATAAATATCTGGATCTTGAGGCGCCCAAGCATCTAATTGTTCCTTAGCATAATCATTTATACATACAGAATGTACATTATCATAAAATAACTTCAGAACAACTTCTAAATCAGTTGGCATATAAAGTCTTGTTTTCATTTTACCCACTCCTTCCTTTGAAAAATATTATACCACAAAATCATGAATTAAAAAAGGAGTTCATTAACTCCTTATCAGTTAGATTCCAAATAACAAATCCATATATGTTGGCATTGGCCAATATTTTTCATCAACTTTTGTTTCAATAATATCTACTGTTTCACGCAGTGCATTCATTGCTGCAAATACACCATCTCTCCAAATAATAGATTGATCCATGATATCAGCATCGCAGGCCTGCGCTCTGATAATTTCAGTATCTAAATTTTCCATTTTTATCTTCATATCTGAAATTAATTCTGATAGCACTTTAACATCATCTACTAAGAAGCCGTTATCAACACCAGTTTGTTTTACTTTTAATGCTGTTGATGCTAACTCTTTTAAATAAGCAAGAGCAGCAGGATAAATCTCATTTCTCGCCATCTTACTTGCAGTTAGAGCTTCTACCTGTATTGCTTTATTATAATTATCTAATAATATTTCATAACGTGATGCTAACTCAATTCTAGAATAAACACCTTGTCTATCTAGCATTTCAATATTTTTTTCTTCTTTCAAACATTTCATAGCATCTACTGTATTTTTATGATTAGCTAATCCACGTCTTACTGCTTCAGCTTCCCATTCTGCAGAATATCCATCGCCATTAAAAATAATACGTCGATGCTCTGAAAGGAATTCCTTAATGACTTCCATTGGTGTTTTTCCACCTTTAATTTCTTTAGCCATAATTCCCATTTCTTCAGCCAAAATCGTATTAAGAATTGTATTTGGTCCTGCAATAGATTGTGATGAACCAACTGCACGAAATTCAAATTTATTCCCTGTAAAAGCAAATGGAGATGTTCTGTTGCGATCAGTATTATCTTTAGAAAAATCTGGAACAACTGATACACCTGTCTGGAAACGTCCAGTATTGATGTCCTCTAATTCTTTTCCATCAACAATTGCATCAATTAATTTATCTAGTTCTTCTCCTAAAAACATTGAAATAATTGCAGGGGGAGCTTCATTAGCACCTAATCTATGATCATTACCAGCACTAGCAATAGACATACGTAATAAATCTGCATATTCATCTACTGCCTTAATTGTACAAGCTAATGCAGCAATAAAAGGTAAGTTATTCGCTGGATTATCTCCTGGATTAAATAAATTCACACCTGTATTTGTGATAACTGACCAGTTATCATGTTTACCAGAACCATTGACTCCTTCAAATGGTTTTTCATGCAATAGACATCTTAAACCATGCTTTTTTGCAATATCTTGCATTAATTGCATGAGAAGATGATTATTATCTGTTGTAATATTTACATTTCGATAAACACATGCAACTTCATGCTGAGCAGGAGCAACCTCATTATGTTTTGTTTTTGATGGAATCCCATACTTCCACAATTCTTTATCTAATTCTTTCATAAAAGCTGAAACTTTACGTTTAATACTTCCAAAATAATGATCCTCTAACTCCTGACCTTTTGGTGCCATAGCTCCAAATAAAGTTCTACCAGTTAATTTTAAATCCATTCGCTTTTGATAATATTCATCAGCAACCAAGAAATATTCTTGCTCGCTTCCTACAGATGCACTAACTTGTGTAACACCTTCCAAACCTAATAAAGGCAACAATTCACATGATGCTTTTGACAAAGCATCAACTGCTTTTAATAAAGGTGTTTTTTTATCTAACGCCTCTCCTGTATATGAACAAAATAATGTTGGGATATACAACGAACCATCTTTTACAAATGCTGGAGATGTACAATCCCAAGCAGTATATCCTCTTGCTTCGAAAGTTGCACGTAATCCTCCTGATGGGAAAGAAGATGCATCTGGCTCCCCTTTTCTTAACGTTTTTCCACTAAATTCAAGTAAAGCTTTATTCCCATCTGGTTCTAAAAAAGCATCATGTTTTTCTGCTGTTAAACCAGTCATTGGTGTAAACCAATGCGTAAAATGAGTTGCACCATTCTCAACAGCCCAGATTTTCATTGCATTAGCAATAACTGTTGCAGTTTCTTTAGGTAAAGGTTCTCCATTATCTAGAGCCTCATGAAAAGCTTTATAAGTAGATTTAGGAATACGTTCTTTCATAACATCATCACTAAATGTTAAACAGCCATAATCTTCTAGTAATTCATTCATATCCATTGATTAGTTCCCCCTTGTCATCACCCATTGTATCAATTTATGTCGACTCTGTCTACACAAAATAATCAATGTTTTTGAGGCTATTATATAGCCTTTGTGTAGGCATGTCAACATCGTTATAATATTGAAATATTGATATAAATATATTTATATTCCTATTGTATTTTTAAAAAGAAAGATTATACTTATATGCAGAGGTGAAAATTATGTTTAGTCAATTTAAAGCATTAATCATTCATAGCCATAAGGAAGCGAATGATCAAATAAAAGCATTTCTGGAAGATAAAGGATATCTTTGTAATCAGGTTATTCAATTCAAGGAACTTGAAGAATATTATGAAAATCATAGTTATGATTGTATTATTATTGAAGATGAGTTCCCTAGATTAAAAACGAATGAATTTCTTGTTCAGACCAAATTACGTGGACAGCCAATTCTCATTGTTATTAGTGATACATTATCATCAGATTATTTAGAGTCATTACTAAATGCAGGAGCAGATGATTATGTCACGATCCCATATAAACTCAAGGATATAGAATCAAAAATACAATCAGTCTATAAAAATGGGATTTTGAAACCAAGACGTATTTATAGATTTAAAGATATTGTTGTAGATACAACAGCAAGAACTTGTTCATGTGCAAACAAACCGCTTAATCTTACTAAAAACGAATTTAAACTATTAACAATTCTTATTTCTCACCCATATCAGCCTTTTTCTATTTCTTATCTATTTGAAGAAGTGTGGGGTTCATCTATTTATGAAGATGGAACTTCAATTCCTGGACTGATGAGTAATCTTATCATGAAATTAAGACTCATTAATAATGATCAAGAATATATTAAACGTTTTGGTAAAGATAGCTACAAAATGGCATTTTAAAAGGAATCGGATGATTAATCTGATTCCTTTTGCTTTTCTCTAGCAGCTTTTTTTTCTGCTTTTCTTTTTTCTTTACGTTGTTGTTTTTCTAATTGTCTATGAACATCAGTATATGCTTTCACTGTACAGTGAATTCTTTTATTTTCTTTCATAACAGCTGCTACGAACTCTACACGTTGTTTAGGGAAGCAGCAATAACGTTTTTTTGTATTTGTATATATTTCAATAGCATGTGGTCTTGTTGCAATATCAGCCCAACGAGAAACTGGATCACAAATTGTTTCACATTCCATCAAATCAACTTGACGTTTTCTCCATAAACGATAATGTATAGATAAACTCTTCTTTCCTATGATATATTTATATGGTCTAAATCCTAAGAAGAAAATACAACATAGTACACCAAATATTGCTATTGTTATGAATGTATTCATATCCTTAGTCACGGCAACATAGATTGTATATAATGCATATGCACATAAGAATATGATCGTTGCAACGTTCATTCTGACTTTAAATTCTTTTTCCATAAAAGCCTCACTTTCTTTTCTATTATACATGATTTATTACCAAATAACAACGCTTATTCATTACAAACATTATCCTATTGGTCAGATAGAAAAGAGATATTTTTTATTAAAAAAGGACGGTGTGTACCGTCCCTTTAATTTTTACTATCTTACAAATCTTATTCTGCAGCAGCAGCTTGTTTGTTTTGATATTTTTCGTAAGCAATTAAGAATGGGATATAAATTACTGTTGCAAAAGCAATTGCAATAATTTGGCTTACAGCTCCCATAATGTTTCCACCTGTTGCTAAGAATCCTAACAAGATTGGTGGCATTGTCCAAGGTACTTCAAGTACAACTGGTGGACAGAATTTCATAGTTACTAACAAGTATCCAAGACCGATACAAAGTGCTGGAGCTAAGATAAATGGAATACCTAAGATTGGGTTTAATACTAATGGAATACCGAATGTTACAGTTTCATTAATGTTGAATAAACCAGGAACGATAGATAATGTAGCGATTGCACGGTTATCTTCACGTTTAGAGAAGATAAAGATTGCAATAACTAAACCTAAAGTTACCCCAGAACCTCCCCATTCAGCAAACATTTGCATCATACCAAGGTTGAATGTATAGTATCCATGAGCTTTAATTTCTGGAGTTAAAGGAACTGATTTACCATCTGTAAATAATGCAGTATTTGCATATAACATAGGTTTGAAGATTGGTTCTTTAACAGCAGCTAACATGTTGTTACCATGAATACCTACTAACCAGAATAAAGAGATAAGTACATACATGAACATAACAGCGATTACATTGTCACCGATGATATTCATTAATGGTTCTTGAACAGAAGTTTTAATTAAGTCATTCAAGTATGAACCTGAAGCTAATTTCACTAACCATCCAATAGTACCTACAACTAATAAAGTTAAGAAAGTTGGAATTAAAACTTCGAATGCACGAGCAACACCAGGTGGTACTTGTTCAGGCATTTTAATTTTTAATGCGTCCATCTTACGGAATAAGTTATAGATTTCAAGAGCGATGATACCTACTAATAATGCAGTAAATAACCCAGTTGCTCCTAAATAACTACCTTCGAAACCACCTACAGTAGTGATAGCTTCAGTTCCAGCTGGTAATACAGCACCAGATGCTAAAGCATCAGTACCTTGCCAGATGTTTGTTGTAGTTGGAGTAACAACAGCCCATGACATGAATCCAAGAACTGCAGGGAAAGCACCAGTTTCACCATTAGCTTCTCCGATTTCTTGAGCTACTAACATTACGATACCAATTGAAATACATGAGATTGTACAAAAAGAAATTGCAGCAAATACGTCATTGATAGGTTTTAAAGCCATAATTGGTTCAAAAATTCCACCAAGACCTTGTGCGTTACCTTCGACAACGTTATCATTAACTAAAACGTTTGTCCAAAGTACACCGATAGCACCAGCGATAGTTGCTGGCATGAAGTTTTGGAATGCGTTCTTGATTGCGCCTAAATATTTATTTTGACCACACCAAGCACCAACGCGTCCAAGCTTATCAGCAAAAGCGTCCATATTTTTTTCCTCCCTTAAAATATTTTTGACACTAATAGTATAAGATTTATTTTATAAAAAGTCAATGCTTTTAAAACAAAAGTATGGTACTTTTCAAAAAAAGTACCATTTTAGGCTATAATTTGTTTTGATTTTTTTTCGACATTTTATGCGTAATCATAACCACGCCTAAAAGAAGTGGTATGTACAGACCCTATAAGGGTCTTTTGTTGCGGAGGTCTTCACCTATCGAAGCCTGACAGCCGCAACGTCTTTACTGGCTAGCCCTTAAAGGGCTTTTTCTTTTTGCCTTCTTCTACTGGCTCACCCGTAAACGGGTCTATAAACTCTTTTAAACTCATCTGATCATATAATTTGTCCTCCTGCAATTGATTTTGTATATATTCCCTTATCATTTTCTCATTTTTTCCAACTGTATCCACAAAATATCCTTTTGCCCAGAAATGTCTACTCCCAAACTTGTATTTCAAATTTGCATGTCTGTCAAATATCATTAATGTTGATTTTGATTTTAACTGCCCCATAAAATCCGATACTGCATATTTGGGTGGTATTTCCAATAACATATGTATATGATCTGGACATGCATGTCCCTCTATCAATTTGACATCCGGTTTCCTATTGATAAGCATAACCAATATGTTGATAACATCTTTTTTCAACCTATTGTAAATAATGAGCCTTCGATATTTTGGCACTATGACAATATGATATTTACATCTGTATGACGTATGTGATAAACTGTTTGTGTCTTTCATTAGACGACCTCCTCTGATGATTTTGTTTAGCTGCCAGGCCAAACCTATCTTATCATTGGAGGCTTTTTTACACAACGCTAAAGCTAAAATCTTTACCACGCGTATAACACGTGGTATCAATTTATAATAAAGAAAACCTATGATTTCTCATAGGTTTACTGTTGTACAACGATAGTTTGAAATTCGAAATCTGCATAATGATGACGTGCTAATGTATATTCAAAAATAGCTCCATTACTCAAATATGAGATTTGTTCTTCCTGAATATATGGTTCATATTCATTCAATTCTAAATATTGTTGTTCCAATGGTGTTGATAAAGCTGCATTAATTGTTAAATGACAACTTTGAATTTTTAATTTTAAAACTTTTTCAATATATTCATAAACTGAGCCTTTCAAATGCTCTAATTTTAGATTTGGAATTAAACTAATTGGCATATAGCTTATATCGATAAGATGTGGCTTTTTATCTAAAAATCTTAAACGAATAATATGATAAACAAAATCTCCAGGTTCAATCTGTAATTTTTTAGATAAATGCTCATCTGCAGGTATAACTTCAAATTCCAATACTTGACTAGTTACTTCTTTAATACCTTCATATTTAGCAGTTAATCCACGGGCAAATTTATTTGTTGCATTTTCGATTGAACTATCGTAATCCTTTACAAATGTTCCTGCTCCACGTCTTCTAATGATCAATCCTTCTTTGACCAAAATATCCAATGCCTTTTTCATTGTTTCCTTATTGCAATGATAGCTCATGCATAAAACATATTCATAAGGGAGTTTTTGACCAAAAGTATATTCTTGATTTTTAATTTTTTCACGTATATCATCTGCAATATCTTTATACTTTGCCATACTCTCACCTCACCAATATAAAAATACCATACTTTTACTTTGATTTCACGGTTTTTTTATATATTTTTATAATTTTATACTTTCAATCAACTCTTTTTCTAATGAAAAAATCTTTAACTCATCATTTTCATAAACTCCATAACTTTTGACTCCAGCTTTTGGCAAAGATATTGATGATGGATTAAAAATAACGATACCATCAATTAATTTTGCAACTGGTTTATGGAAATGACCATACATGAAAATATCACCTTGATTTAATAATGGCATCTCATCTTCATTATACAAATGACCATGAGTCACAAAGAAACGATGTCCATCTATATATAATTGCGTATAATCTGCACGCATTGGAAAATCCAAAACCATTTGGTCTACTTCTGCATCACAGTTCCCTCTCACAGCAATAATTTTATCTTTATAATGATTCAATAAAACAGCCGTTTCTTTAGGGTTATAACCCTCAGGGAGTGGATTTCTTGGCCCATGATATAATAAGTCACCTAATAATATAAACTGCTCCATATGCTCTTCTTCAAAGATTTCAACAATCCTTTTGAAATCCTCATAAGAACCATGAATATCAGAAACAATCATACATTTCATTCTAACCCCTCCAATTCAACTCCAACTGGACAATGATCAGATCCCATAATCTCAGTATAGATATAAGCATCCTTAATATTCTCTTTTAAATCTTCTGATACAACAAAATAATCAATACGCCAGCCTGCATTCTTTTCTCTTGCCTTAAACATATAAGACCACCAAGAATACATTTCAGTTTCAGGATATTTATATCTAAAAGTATCAATAAATCCTGAATTCAATAATTCACTAAACTTTGCTCTTTCTTGATCTGTAAAACCAGCATTCTTATGATTGGTTTTATCATTTTTTAAATCAATCTCATTATGTGCAACATTTAAATCACCACATAGGACAACCGGTTTAGATTCCTTAAGCTTTTGAACATGCTGTCTAAAGGCATCTTCCCAAACTTGACGATAATCTAATCTTTCTAACTCTCTTTTTGAATTAGGCGTATAAACAGCAACAAAATAAAACTTTTCAAATTCAAGTGTTATTAATCTTCCTTCTTGGTCATGTTCTTCAATTCCCATACCATATATAACATTCATTGGTTCTTTCTTTGTATAAATAGCAACGCCACTATACCCCTTCTTGATTGCATCATTATAATAAGAAGTATATCCTTCAAACTCTAAATCAATTTGATTTCTTTGTAATTTCGTTTCCTGAATAGCAAAAATATCAGCATCAACATCCTTAAAAAAATCTTCAAAACCTTTTTTCAAACAAGCTCTTAATCCATTAACATTCCACGATACAAATAACATGATAATCTCCTCCTTAACAAGAAAAGGGGTTATACCCCCTCTTCCTCAATAGCATATCTGACAATTGTTTTTAATTTATCTGGCGATACCTTCTCTGGATCATTCAAATAAATCTCATGATGGAGTCCAATTAACTTCATATTTTGAATTGTAATATACTCCATAATTTGAATTGTTGTATCAATCTCTGTATTATACGCACCCTTATGTAACATCTGAACGCATTTGCCTTCAGTATACTTCTTTAAATATGCATCAACAATATATGGATTGTCTTTTTTAGCAGCTACATACTCTTTAATCTTCTCAAATGTTTCCTCATTCAAAACCTTTGGCTGAGCAATCATTAAAGTAAACTTTATCATTTTCTTTCTTGTGACATCAAATTGACTATTATCATACGTATCCCATAATCCCTCTAAAGGTGATATCAAATATAATAAATCTAATTCTTGCTTAAAGTAATCCTTAATAGCTTTAGATAATAAATGCAAAGCTTCAGATTTTAATTTAAACTCTTCTACATTAGGATTTCCGATTCCATCAATCATAATGAAATTGAATTCTGGCACATCAACAACATCTATTCTTCTAGTTGAAGCATCATATTGTGCTTTATACTCTTTTCTTATGCCTTCTTTCATTGGAGAATTCCTCCTTTCATTGCCTTACCATTATATATAATTTCAAGATAAATTTCCACCCTATTTTTAGGATTTTTTTATTTTTAAAGATAATAATTTTCATTTTTCACACAAATAATAAATTATTCAACTTAACGACTAAAAAAATAACCTTTTAGGTTCCCCTAAAGATTATTTCTCATCCCATAAAACGATTTGATTTTGTTCACGTGTTTTCTTCATATCAATCACACGTTGATTATTTGACCCTCTAAACTTCAAACGAATATTTTTTTCAGCCTGTATAAAAGGTCCATCCACTAAAACATCAATATAACTTAAAAGTTCATCACTCACAAAACAATGTGCCCGTCCACCTTCTAAAAGATCTTCTAAATCATAGCCAGTATAACACCAAACATCTTTGGAAGGAAGTTCCTGATGCATTTTTTGTAATAATGGTAATAATCCTTCTTGATTAGTCGGTTCCATGGGTTCTCCACCCAGCAAACTTAAACCTTGAATATGTGGTTGTCTCATAAGTTCAATCAAATCATCAATTGTCTGACTTGTAAATTCTTCTCCATAGTGGAAGTCCCAAGCAACTTCATTAAAGCATTCTGGACAATGATGTGTGCAACCAGAAACAAAGAGTGAGACTCTCACTCCCGTTCCATTGGCAATATCAACCTTTTTTATTGTTGCGTAATACATAATTATAAGTGAAGAACACGTTCTTTAATTTCTTGTGTTCTACCTTGATTCCAGAATTGCGTACCAATATATCCACATGTACGTCTTGCCACACTCATCTTGTCTTGATTTGTATTTCCACAACTTGGACAAACCCAAATTAATTTTCCATCTTCATCTTCCTTAATTTGAATTTCTCCATCGTATCCACATTCCATACAATAATCACTCTTTGTATTTAATTCAGCATACATAATATGATCATATATATGCTTCATAACAGTTAAAACAGCATCTAAATTATCTTGCATATTTGGTACTTCAACATAACTAATTGCTCCACCTGGTGATAGTTTTTGGAATTGTGATTCGAATGTTAATTTTTCAAATGCATCGATTTCTTCAGTTACATTGACATGATAACTATTTGTAATATAGTTTTTATCAGTCACACCAGGAATTTTTCCAAATCTTTTTTGTAAACATTTAGAAAATTTATATGTTGTAGATTCGATTGGTGTACCATATAAACTAAAATCCATATTCTCCTGTTGTTTCCATTCATTACATCTATCATTTAAATGTTGCATAATTTCTAAAGCAAATGGTGTGATTTCAGGATCAGTATGTGATTTTCCAGTCATGTATTTTACACATTCACAAAGTCCCGCATAACCTAAAGAAATTGTAGAGTATCCACCATATAATAATTTATCTAAAGTTTCACCTTTTTTAAGTCTTGCTAATGCACCATATTGCCATAAAATTGGTGCAACATCGCTAGGTGTCCCTTTTAAACGTTCATGACGGCACATAAGCGCTTCTTTACACAAATCTAATCTTTCATCCATAATACGCCAAAAAGACTTCATATCGCCCTTAGAAGAGCACGCAACATCAACTAAATTGATTGTCACAACGCCTTGATTAAAACGTCCATAATATTTTGCACGTTGTGTCTCAGGATCAACAAAAGGTGTCAAGAAACTACGACATCCCATACATGTATAACAATGCCCATCCCCATTTTTATCAACTTTTAAGCTTTTCATTATCTTTTCAGAGATATAATCAGGAACCATACGTTTTGCAGTACATTTTGCTGCTAATTTTGTTAAATTCCAATACTTACTTCCTTCAGTAATATTATCTTCTTCTAAAACATAAATTAATTTTGGGAATGCTGGTGTCACATAAATCCCTTGTTCATTTTTAACTCCAACAATTCTTTGATTTAAAGTTTCTTCAATAATTAAAGCCAAGTCATCTTTTGTTTGTCCATCAGCAACTTCATTCAAATACATAAAAACCGTTACAAATGGTGCTTGTCCATTTGTTGTCATTAAAGTAATGACTTGATACTGAATCATTTGTACACCACGATTGATTTCTTTACGAACTCTGTATTCAGCCAATTCATTGACTTGCTGATCACTCACTTCAATTCCTTCTTGGTCAAATTCCTCACGCACCTCTTTTCTAAACTTTTGGCGACTCACGTCAACAAAAGGAGCCAAATGAGATAAACTGATACTTTGACCACCATACTGTGAACTTGCAACCTGTGCAATAATTTGTGTTGCAATATTACAAGCAGTTGAAAAACTCTTTGGTCTTTCAATCATCGTTTCACTAATAACAGTTCCATTTTGTAACATATCTTCTAAGTTTACTAAACAGCAGTTATGCATATGCTGAGCAAAATAATCAGAGTCATGGAAATGAATAATCCCTTCTTCATGAGCTTTGACAATATGTTCTGGTAATAATAAACGTTTTGTAATATCTTTACTCACTTCACCAGCCATATAATCTCTTTGAACACTATTCACAGTTGGGTTCTTATTAGAGTTTTCTTGTTTGACTTCTTCATTATCACACTCTATTAAACTTAAAATTTGTTCATCTGTTGTATTCGCTTTACGCACTAACGCTCTTTTATAACGATATGTAATATATTTTCTTGCAACTGCAAAAGCATTTAATTTCATAATTTCATTTTCAACTAAGTTTTGAATTTCTTCAACACTTAATGCACGTCGCATTTTTTCACATTGATATTTCACATTATTTGTAATGTTGTCAATATCCTCATCAGATAATCTTTCTGTCTCAACAGCCTCAGCATTTGCCTTTTCTATTGCAGCTGTAATCTTGAGTTCATCAAAACTGACCTCTGAACCATTTCGCTTAATAATTTTCATATTTCATTTCCTCCCTCACTCTTCGAAAATATAACAGCAGTTTTATTTTAACAAATTCATTTGTTATGAAATATTTCGCTATGTCATCATAACACACGCTTTCTCTATTATAAAGCAATATGAACGATAGGTCATGCAAAATTTTCAGCTTTTTTATTCATAAAATAAAAAGCATTGAATATATCAATACTTTTTCTATTTTAATTTTTTTATTTCATTTTACAGATACCATGTACCTATGAGGATATCTAGTATTTAATTTCAAAAGAATGCTCATTATTTAAAACATCCAATAATTCTATTTCCATCTTATCAATATGAATATACCGAATTGTTTGCATATGCTCAATTAACTGATCAATACGTCTTTCCTCACCTTGAAAACATGCCTCCACATTTCCATTAGATTGATTTCTTACCCATCCAGTTAAACCTAAGCGTGAGGCCACCTGATAAACCGTAATACGGAAACCTACACCTTGTACACGCCCATGAAAAACATAGTGTTTCCTAACCATAAACATCACCTCTTTTTTATTTTATCACAAAGAAAAAAAGAGCCAAGCTCTTTTAATGTTTTTTAGCAAAGTTCCAAGTATCACGGCACATATCTTCTAAAGTTTTTTCAGCAACCCAGCCAAGTTCTTCTTTTGCACGTGTTGGATCAGCATAACAAGTTGCAATATCTCCAGGACGTCTTGCTTTAATCTCATAATTGACTTTAACACCATTGACTTTTTCAAAGGCCTTTACAATGTCTAATACACTATAGCCTTTTCCAGTTCCTAAATTACAAATATGAACTCCTGGCTGACTGTATTTTTCAATTGCTGCAACATGTCCTTTTGCTAAGTCAACAACATGAATATAATCACGAACTCCTGTTCCATCAGGAGTGTCATAATCATCACCAAAAACACCTAAACATGATAATTCCCCAGTTGCCACTTTCATAACATATGGCATTAAGTTATTAGGAATGCCTTTAGGATTTTCTCCAATTAATCCAGAAGCATGTGCCCCAATCGGATTAAAATAGCGCAGTAATGTAACTGACATTTGTGGATAAGCATGTTGAACATCAGTTAACACTCTTTCCATCATAGCCTTACTTGTTCCATATGGATTTGTTGTTTCTCCTAGTGGACAGTCTTCTGTTAAAGGCACAACTTTTGGGTCACCATAGACAGTTGCACTAGAACTAAAAACAATATTATTGACATGATAATCTCTCATCATTTTTGTAACAATTAAAGTTGTCATGAGATTATTTGTATAATATTCAATTGGTTTTGATACTGATTCTCCAACTGCTTTGAATGCTGCACAATGAATAATTGCATCTAGTTGATTTTCCTGAAAAACTTTTTCAGTTTTTGCTTCATCTAAAATATTAAACTCATAGAACTGAACATTTTTTCCTGTAATTTCATGAATATACTCCAAAACCTCAGGCTGTGAATTTGAAAAGTCATCAATCACAACAACATCATGCCCAGCTTGAAGTAATTCTACACAAATATGACTTCCAATATACCCTGCTCCACCAGTAACTAATATTTTCATTATTTTTTCCTCCTTAAATAATCATCGAAAATATTCTGTATAATTTCCTTGCTAGCAACACCTTCATGTAACTTTTGATCTCCATCAAAAAAACAAGGAACATAATAATAATCATAAGAGTCAGCCAATTCTACTTCTCTTGATTCTTCAATCATTTCAATCAGAATTTCTTTATAGATAGGATTTTCCACATACAATTCCTGCATCCAGTTTCTCGCTCTTTGGCAGTGTGGACAATTTTCCAGATAAAAAAGTTTCATTATATTAACCTCATCGTTTTTATCACAATTGGTGTCTTTGGACAATCCTGAAAATTTGTTTGAGCACTTGCAATTTCATCAACGACATCTAATCCATCTATAATTTTACCAAAAGCAGCATATTCGCCATCTAAATGCGGTGCAACATCATGCATAATAAAGAATTGTGAACTCGCTGAATCTTTGACCATTGTACGAGCCATTGATAAAACACCACGTGTGTGCAATAAATCATTTTGAACACCATTACTGCGAAACTCACCTTTAATTGATGGACATGCTTTTTCTTTCATTTGAGCATCTAATCCACCACCCTGAATCATAAATCCAGGAATCACACGATGAAAGATTAAACCATCATAAAAATTTTTTTCAATTAAACTTATAAAGTTTTTCACTGTTATTGGAGCAACATCTGGATATAATTCTCCTGACATCATTTTTCCATTTTCCATTTCAATTTCAAATTTCACTGTTTCCATTATTTATCCTCTTTTTCTTCAATAATTCGATCAGTAGCATCAATGATAATTGGTGCATCTTTTTTCTTTTTCAAATATAATTTAACCCCAAAAAATAAAGCAACCAATCCTGCACATCCTAATAATAAATAGAATATCTTCTCCATTTGTTTAAACTGATAAGCTAACGCTACAGTTAAGCACAAATTAAGAATAATCAATGCACCTGTCGTCTTTATTCTATGGTTATAAAGGCAATCTAATGCTAAAGCATTTGATAAAAATAATATAATAATTAATCCAACTTCCATATTTTGCCCTCCTCTGTAAACATCATATCATTTTTTTAAATAAATTTCACTATAATTATACTGTAACCGTTTTCATTAAAAATGAAGTGTGTTAGAATAAAAGAAAGAAAACTTAAAAAAGGAGCGTGATATTATGAGAACTTATCACTCAAACGAAATTGGAAATGTTGTCGTGTTAGGCCACTCTGGGAGTGGTAAAACCAGCGTGATTGAAGCTATGGCTTATCGGGCTGGAATTACAAATCGTATAGGTACGATTGAGGATGGAAACACTCTGAGTGACTATTCAGCAGAAGAGGTGAAAAGACAAACCTCGATTGGTTTAACAGTTATTCCTTTAGAATGGAATGATTGTAAAATCAATATTATTGATACACCTGGTTCATTTGACTTTATTGGTGAAGTTGAAGCTGCGCTTAAAGTTACTGAAAGTGCTTTAATTGTTGTTCCTGCTACAGAAGGTATTAGTGTAGGAACAAAACAAGCTATGCATAAAGCACACAATAAAGCAAAAATCATTTATTTAAGTGGGCTTGATTATCCAAATGCAGCTTATAAAGAGAAATTAGAAGAATTAAAATTAACTTATGGAAAAGCAATTGCCCCTATTCAAGTCCCAATTATGGAAGGCAACAAAATGGTTGGCTATGTGAATGTAGCAAAAATGGAAGGACGTTATTTTGAAGGTGAACAAACCCACCCTTGTCCTATCCCTGATAATATGTGGGATGAAATTACTCCAATCAAAAATATGATTGATGAAGCTGTGGCCAATACAAATGATGAACTTTTAGAAAAATATATTAATGAAGAACCTTTTACAAAAGAAGAAATATCATGGGCATTAAGACAAGGTGTTATGAATCATACTTTAATTCCTGTTTTGTGTGGTACCAATCAAATTGGCATACAGATTGTTTTAAATTCGATGGTTGCTTTCTTTAGTGCTGCTGGTGATATGGTCAATTCTATGGTTGTAAAGAACGAAGACACTGGTGAAGAAGACTTAATTGGCTTTGATGAGTCTTTACCAACATCTCTATTTATATTTAAAACAATTGCTGATCCTTTTGTTGGTAGAATTTCTCTATTTAAAGTTTGTACAGGTTGTGTTCATACAGGTACTTCTTTATATAATGTTCGTAAAAAAGAAGTTGAAAAAATGAATAAACTTTATGTTATGAAAGGGAAAGAATTGATTGAAGTTGATACTTTGAATGCTGGTGATATAGGTGCTTTATCTAAATTAACACATACCCAGACAAATGATACTTTATGCACTTTAGATTATCGTGTTTTATATGAACCTATTCGTTTCTCTCATCCATATTTTGGTAAGGCGATTAAACCTGTTGGAAAAAGCAATGAAGAAAAGATTGCAAATGCACTAAATAAATTATTAGAAGAAGATCCAACATTACGTTTTGAAAACAATTCTGAAACAAAACAACAATGTCTCTATGGATTAGGCGATATTCATATTGAAACAGTTGTTGCAAAACTGAAAGAAAGATTTAAAATTGATGTTGCTTTAGATGATATTATTATTCCATATCGTGAAACAATTCGTGGAAGTGTCACACACCGTTATAAATATAAAAAACAATCTGGTGGTCATGGTCAATATGGCGATGTAGAAATGACATTTGAACCACTCAATGATTATAGTGTTCCTTTTGTATTTGAAGAAAAAATTTTCGGTGGAGCTGTTCCAAGAGCTTATTTCTCAGCAGTAGAAAAAGGTATGCTTGAAGCAACGAAAGCTGGTATACTTGCTGAATATCCTGTTCTTGGCATTAAAGCCACTCTTATTGATGGTTCTTATCATAGTGTTGATTCATCTGAAATGGCCTTTAAAACAGCTACTATCATGTGTTTTAAAGAAGCAATGCCAAAAGCAAAACCAGTTTTATTAGAACCATTTGTCACATTAAATGTTTATGTTGATGAACAGTATACTGGTGATATTATGGGACATTTCAATAAAAAGCGTGCTCGTGTTATGGGTAGTGAAATTTTAGAAGATGGCATGATTAAGATCACTGCTGAAGCACCTCAATCAGAAGTCATGAACTATGCTGTTGATTTAAGATCAATGACACAGGGTCAAGGATTCTTTGAAATGGATTTCTTAGGATATGAATTTGCCCCTGATATTGTTGCTAATCGTATTATTGAAGATAGAAAAGTCTAAAATACATCAAATGTTTTGGGTCATATGTTTGCTGATTATGATATAACAATGGTACGGAAGACTTCGAGGATGAAATGAATATACATGTGATATGTATCTTCGTTTTATCCTTTCTTTGTTCTACTGAAAAGAGTCCATTATGCCTAAGATCTCTATCTTATCAACCCATGTTTATTATTATCAACTGTCTATTAACCATTTATTATGATATCAGTATTTATCAGTCCATATCAATGAAGAAAAAATAGACTTATAGACAATGAATACTATTTGATAGACAGTCCGATATCATTTATAGCATAATCTAAAGGGCAAAAAATCAAACAGAGTTGATCTATTATCACATCAAATAAACATGATTTCCCAAATATTTTCTATGTGTTTCAATTGACACATACGCAAAAGTGTTTAGAATAAGAAGTGTAGATAAAAAGGAGGGATTGTCATGTCTCGTCAAAAAAAGATATTTATAGGCTTTTTTACTCTATGTCTTATGACTGCTTTTTCTTTGAGTTATATATCAGTTCAAGCAGAAGATTTTAAAGGTCAAGAAGAAAAATACATAAAACTCTGTTCATCTTCCAAGTTAACAGACAAACAACAAAAAACATGTCAAGAATTTAATACATATCTCAAAGATAAAAACAAAGAACTAGCCAAAGATACAAAAGAAACTCAAAAGAATGTTAAAAATACAGAAAATACGATTCAAGATATTATTAAACAAATGACAGATTTAGAAGCCAAAGCAGCTTCCACACAGAAAGAATTAAAATATATTCAAGATAGTATTGAATCATATAATAAGAACATTACAAAAAAACAAAAAACGCTTGAAGAACGTATGTATGCAATGCAAACAACAATGAATTCTGGCATTTATGTTTCTTATTTATTAGGGGCTGAAGATTTTACTGATTTCATGAGTCGTGCAGCTAATTTTAAAGAATTAACTCAGTATGATAATGATATTATAGAAGAACTTACAAACGCAATGAAAGAAGTGCAAAAGCAACAAGATACACTCAAAATTCTTAAAGAATCAATAGAGCAAGATAAACTTGCTCAAGCAGAACTGAAAGAAAAATTCACTGCAAAATTGAAAGAACAAAATAAAGAATTAGCAGCTAATAATGCTGAAGTCTCTAAAAATCAAGAATCTATTGAGAGTATTCAATCAAATCTTGCAGCCATCAAAAAAGCAGCTGAAGAATCAAAGGTCAATAATGTGACTCAAGCAACTCCAAACAAAAAACCATCAAAGCCTAATAACAACAATACTACTAACAACAATCAGAATAACCCAAAACCTCCTGTTGATTCTAACAATTCACAAACTGATAACAATCAATCTGATAACAATGATCAATCAAATAATGATTCATCAGATGATTTATCATCAAATGAAAAATTAGGATTACAGATAGCTAATAAAGCATTAACACGTCAAGGTTATTTATATGTATGGGGTGGTGGTCACTCAACAAGCAGTGTTCAAAATCCAAACTGGACAAAATTTGACTGTTCAGGATTAGTTAACTGGGCTCATTATCAAAGTGGTGTTAATATTGGTGTTGGTAATACCAAAACATTAGCAAACTCAGGAAAAAGTATTTCCAAGAATCAATTGCAGGCTGGGGATATCATTCTTTTCAGTAGTAATGGAACTTATAGTGGAATCCATCATGTTGGTATCTATATTGGAAACAATCGTATGGTCCATGCCCCAACTGAAGGCGAACCAGTTCAAGTATCTAGTTTAAATAACAGCTATTGGCAAAGAGAATGGTATAGTTGTAGACGTTTATATTAAACAAGCATCGAGATGCTTGTTTTTTTATGGTATAATAAAAATAGAAATGAGGGAGAATATGAAATTATTATTTAAACAAAGATTATTTTCATGGTTGGATAGCTATGACATTTTTAATGAGAACAATCAAATAACTTATAGTGTACATGGAAAATTAAGTTGGGGGCATTGCTTACATATCCATAACCAAAATAATGTGCATATTGGTACAATAAAAGAAGAGGTTTTCACTTTCTTACCTAAATTTAATATGTATATTCAAGATGAATATATTGGTCGTATTTACAAAGAATTTTCATTCTTTAAACCTGTTTTTCATTTAGATTGTAATGATTGGAAAGTACAGGGCAATTGGTTAGAGTGGGATTATCAGATTGTTAATTCTCAAGGAATTATTATTGCAACAATCTCTAAAGAAATTTTCCATTTTACAGACACTTATGTTATAGATGTTGTTCAACCTGATAATGCTTTATATGTTTTAATGATTGCTTTAGCTATTGATGCTGAAAAATGTTCACGCCAAAACTAACCGTTAATATAACGGTTTTTTTACTCAAACAGCTATAATCTTCATAAGAACTCAATAATATCAATCAAAAAAAGATAAAGCTGGGCTAGTTCTCAACGAACTGAAGATGAAACACCTTATTGGCGCCAATGGTGAATTGAATCCCAAATACCCTGGTGGTATTATTGCTCAAAAAGAAAGCAGAGGGACATACCATTATTCAAAAAGGTCATAAAAATATCAGGAGGTTCTTTTTGAACTCAATAACACTACAATCTTAATATGAATATTCAAAAAGCAGTCTTTCAAATATAAGAAAAACTGCTTTTTAACATTTATATATTTTTTTGACACTGTGGACAAAAATAAATAGTTCCTCCCAAATAGTTTGCTTTTTCTATAGGAGTTTGACATCTTGGACAAGGTTGATGAAGTGTTTTTTTACTCAATCGTGTTCTATATCCACCAAAATAACCAAAAATATTTTTCTCCGTATCTCTGCCACCTTGTTCAATCATTTCACCAAGAATACTTTGGATAGCTTGAAAAAGCTGTTGACTTTCTTGCTTTGACAACGAATTGACTTTACGTTTTGGATGAAGAGACGCTTCCCATAAAATATCCTGCAATACACCATTACCAATCCCTGGAAAACGCTGCTCAGTTGCTAAAAAAGCTTTGATGCTCATGGTTGGCTTTACATTTTCTAATACACTCACAAAATAATGATATGTAAACTGACTTGAAATTGGTGAAATCTTCTCTAAACTTTTCAAATAGTATTCATTTTCATAGTTTCCATGATGGCAAATAAGACTTCCATACATCGCAACTTGAAAAACCAAACTGGTTTGATCTTCAAAAAGTATAGCTAACTGATATTTTTCTGGTATCTCATCACAGGCAGTAAATACAGTCATATTCACACCATCATTGACACACATATAAACACCTTGATCACACTCAATCTCTACAAAAATCCCAAATCCTCTTGCTCCTTTTATCATATGTCCTTCTAATTGAGCAGGATAAGAAGCCACATCCCCTTGAAACCAACAAAACTTATGAGGTGATGTCGGTAACAAAACTTTAACAATCTTTTTGCCTATCAAAGCATTATTCAACTCTTTAGCACGTGACAAAGCCTCTGGTAATTCTATCATCGTTTTTCTCCTTTATTATCAAAGAGATGATGTTGCATCCCTTCTGGATTATCTAATACCAATTTATATGTTTGATAAATATCTGTTTCCTTAAATTCCACTTTTTGAAAATAGGAATTCAAATCATAAATGATGCCATCTCGATAGGAAAGCAAAATGGGTGAGTGGGTACTTATAATAAACTGTGAACCCTCTTTAACCAAGTCATCTATTAAGACTAACAATGCCAATTGTCGTGATGGTGATAATGCCGCTTCTGGTTCATCTAAAATATATAAACCTTTTTTTGAAAAGCGATTCATCATCAATTGAATAAATGACTCTCCATGTGAACAAGCATGCAGACTTTTTCCACCATAACCATTATACATTCTTGAATCTTCAGTCGCAATCTGATCTATTTCAGTCGCAACATTATAGAAACTCTCAGCCCTTAAAAAGAATTTTGTTTGTGGTTTATATACACCTTTAGAAACTTTTAAATAGTGATGAAGTTGGGAATGTGTTTCAGCAGTATGAAAATAAAAATTTTCAGTTCCCCCTTCAGCATTCAATCCTAATGCTACTGCTAGTCCTTCAACAAAAGTGCTTTTACCCACCCCATTTTCACCTATAAAAAAAGAAACTGGTTTTTCAAAAGATAAAGAATCGAAGTGTTGAATGAGATCAATACAAAAAGGATATTGATCAGTCATACTTTCATCTTTTACAAGTGTTACCTGTTTCACAAATAAATCATTCATAATTATCACCCATCCTATAATCTATTATATCAAACAATAGAAAAAGGTTAACAATTTTCAAAATTATATATTAGATTTCTTTTTAATTTCCAATGATATACCACCTATCGTCAATGCAATAGAAAGACTTAGAAAAACAGAGACAATAATAACTTTTATATTCCCATCTAAATAATACTCATTCCATACTCTTAAATTGATTGGTGAAAATGCAAATGACTGATGATGAATCAACATCATCAATACACTATTCATACCAAAACTAAAGACTCCTATAATAAATAAACATATAGCTGTTTTCCATAAACTATTTATATGCAAATAGCGTATGATAAACATCATTAGCCAAAATGGAAAAACACATACCAGTGTCACAGGTAATCCTATAGATATAATTTCAGTTCTATAACCACTATAAAACATTGTTGTTCCTACTAATATCAGCAATAAGATTGTCATGATTGTAAAATAAATCACTGTTTTATGCTGATAAAATGGGCTTGGCAAAGGTAAATCTCTAAGCAAAAAAGGCAAGACTACAAAAGCAAATCCAAAGAATAAACAAACTGCTGTTACGAAAAACCAGTCTCCACCTGTATATATGCAACTCGTTAACAGCAAGAGATTTAATGAAATATAAAAACTTCCTAAGATAATCCATTGTTTATTCTCCCCTTTCACAAGATTAGGTAATGAAGTGATTGTAAATGCCACCATCTCACCTGATAAAACAATAAAAAACCATGACAATTGCTGTTCAAGTATAAGATTAACAATCATGCAGACAAATAATGAAACCGCATAACAAATATAGAAAAAAACTGAATATGTTTTCATAAGACGACGAAAATATTTGGCTTGGCGTTCTGTTTCCCTTTGTTGAAAATCTTCACTGCAAGTAATCAATTCATGCTCACTCACTTCTAAAATTTCACATAGCGATGATACTAAAGATATATCTGGATATGACACTCCAGTTTCCCTTAGTTAAAGATATGAACCCTCTTTATCAGTCTACTTTTCCAATAAATCGGTAGTATATCTCTATTTCCTGTATTCTTTCGTTCTCCTCATTCGTTGTTGCTTCGTGAATAAGGATTTTTTCTATCATTGCATTTAATAACGGTGCTGTCAGTTCCTTTGGTACGGAATACTCCTTGATTAACTCAATCCACTTTTCAGCACCTATCATATCCTGTTCCATTTTACTTAATTCTTCTCTTAGGTTGGTTATCTGCTGTTCAAGTTCTATCTGCTCTTTTTGATATTTCCCCGACAGCATGATGAAGTTTCGTTCCGTTATCTTCTCACAGGCTCTATCTTCATACATTTTTGCAAATAAACGGTCAATCTCATTTTGTCGGTTCTCGGCTTTCTTCAAGGCACTTGCCTTTTTCTTCTTTTCCCGTATTCGCTCTGCATTGCCGACTTTCTGTATTTTGTTCAATACCTTTTCTTCGTCCTGCTGTACTGCCTTAGCCCAATACTGCAATCGTTCCAATACAGCTTGATACAGCACATCATAGCGGATATAGTGCATAGAACAATAACCTTTGCCAAACTGTCCGTAGAAACTACAAGAATAATAACTATACGGTGTTTTATTTGCCTTATTTGTCGCAAACCTCATAGACCAGCCACAATCCGCACACTTGACAAGCCCTGCAAATATCGGCGTTGCCTTTTCCTTTGTCTGTCTACGCCTTGATTTTATCTGCTCCTGCACACGATAGAACACTTCCTTGTCAATAATCGGTTCGTGCGTGTTTTCTACTCGAAACCATTCGCTTTCGGGCTTTCGTACTTTCTTCTTGCTTTTGAAAGAAACGGTTGATTGTCGATTATGAACGCTGTTTCCGATATAGACTTCACTTTTCAATATCGCCTTTACATGAGCAATCGTCCACTCATAACGCTTGCTTTCGGGCTTTCCCTCAAAGATATGAGCAAAAGTACCGTACCTTGTAAAATTCAACCAAGACGCTGTCGGGACTTTTTCTTCTCGCAGTATTTTTGTGATTTTGGCACTACCGTAACCTTGATAGGCTAGAGAGAAGATTTTTTCAACAATCCATTTTGTTTCCTCATCAACCAACAGTTTCCCTTTGATGTCGGGGTGTTTCTTATATCCTAACGGAGCATAAGCCCCATAATACGCACCCTCTGCAAATTTCGTCTTAAAGGCTGATTTCACTTTACGGCTCGTATCTCTTGCCACCCATTCATTGATGATGTTCTTAAATGGTGCAATCTCACTTTCGCCTTTTTCGCTGTCCACACCGTCGTCAATCGCTATGTAACGGACATTATGGCTGGGAAAATACAATTCTGTATATTGTCCTGTCATAATATAATTTCTACCAAGTCGTGATAAGTCTTTTGTTACAACACAGTTGATTTTTCCTGCCTCTATATCCTCAATCATTCTTTGAAAACTCGGTCTGTCAAAATTTGTTCCCGACCAGCCGTCATCAATATATTCATCAATCACATTCAAATGATGTTCTTTTGCATATAGACGCAACATACTTCTTTGTGTGGTAATGCTGGAACTTTCGCCCTGTAATTCATCATCTCGGCTTAACCTAAGATAAAGTGCAGTATTGTAAATCTGTTGTTTCATTGTCAGTTATCCTCCTTTATAACTAACCCGTGTTTACAATACCTGCTTGCAAGTAAAGTATAACACGGGTACTTTTTGTCATTCAATCTATTTCTTACAACTGCACCGATTTTATGCGATTGTCTGCTTTGCTTTTTCCAACATGACATCAGTTAGAAGTTCTTCCATTGTCTTTCCCTTTTCGGAGAAATGCTCTTTTACAACAATCTTTGTCTTTCCTCTGTTGCCAATGCCACACTTGTTATTTTTCTTTTGAATTGTTTTTACAGCATTATCAATAACACATACCCCCTTTCTGTAAAATCTTTCTAAGCAATTCAACGGCTTTTGTCATAGCCCACAGGACTTCCACCTCTGCATAGTTCTTATGTAGCCGTACCCATTGCGTGCGACGCTTTTAACGCTCAAGCTGTGGCTGTACGGGAGTATCATTATCTGACAGCACAGGTCATGGCGATAAAAGAGGACAAATCTTTTACAAGAACACAGATAGGTTGTCGCTCACTTTTGCAGGAGAAAGGTCATGGCGTATCTGTTTCAACGGCTCGCTGTCTGTCAAAGGTATTGAATTGCTTTATTCAGTTGTCAAAGAGCGATTGAAAGAAGAAAATCATCTTTCCTATATATCGCGTTGGAAAAGAGTAAAAGCGTAACCAATATTCAAAACTTTTTTCTTTTCTTGTACCATATAGGGAAAGAAATTGTCATTCTGCTAAGTTGATGATGAAAAGATTTCTTTTCACACCCTAACTACCTATGCAATACCGTTACTGCCAACTATGAAATGAAAGATTTTGTTTGCTCCATATAGGGAACGACAACTACCAAATGTTAAGTTGAGAATGAAAATATTTTCTTCTTTTCACATCAACACTCAACTGCTAATACCTGTTTGAATACAAATTGAAGATACTTTGTCTTCTTTCACATAACACTGTCCACTCATCTTGAATTTCCGACATTTTTTCAAAACTTTTCTTCTTTCACTCCATATAGGGAATGGAAACCTTGATTTGATGACCTATTTTCAAAAAAAGTTAGATTTCCTTTTCTCGTACCATATCTGTACACAAGTTGATGTTTTGTTGCAGATATTTTGAAGAAATTAAAAAATACCGTCATTCTCTTGTGGGACAGCGGTATCTATGCGTTCTTCTATGGTTGATTTTTCTAATTGTAATAAGTGTTTATGCTTATCTTTGAGTTCTGCCTGCTCAATCATATCTTTCAGTATCGTTGTATGATTTTCTCTGTCTAATGCTTGTACCATTTTTATGGTTGGTGCAACCTGTCTTTGTAACCAATGTAATGCCTTTTGTAAAGTATAAGGTTCTGGTTTAGTCGTTAATCGTATCGGCTCTCTATTTTCCCCTATAAACCATGCCCAATCATCATTTGTTTCCCATTGACTTTTCGGTTTATCATCTTCTCTATCAACAAAGCGGACATAATGATTGATGATAGAAAAAGCGGTGCGTTCAGCGTCCCGATAGGTCAGTAAATCTACAACCGCATAATAGGCTCGTTCATTCTTCATGCGTATTTCAAAACGGTTCTTGATTTCTGTATCTTCAACTTCTATGCCATTTTTGACATACTGCTCGTAATTTTTCTGATAGGCACACATATATAACTCACTACTGGTTGAACCGAGATATAAGGTTTCTCCTGTATTCTTTGGTAAATCGCTACCACATTTTTCCGTACCGCTGTAATCTTTCTGCATACGAAAGTAGGAGATACATTCGCCAGCCTTGTATTTTTCCTTTAACTTTGGAATATCTAATATTCCTGCTTTATCATTGATTGCCAAGTCAAGTCGTTTCATCTTACCACCTGCCGTTAAACAATCCAGCATAAAGTCATACCATGAGCGTTCCTGTGCCAATAGATAACTTTCCATTTGCCGACACCCTCTGCCTTTTAGTTCTAATAAAACACCTAAATGCTCTTGCATGGAACACATGATGTTGATGTCGCCTAAAACATATTTGCTTTCATATCCGTATTTTCCAAAATCTTCATAAAGCATATAATCGGCTTTTAGTTGTAATACTTCACGAATAATCTTTAATGCGTCTGTCGTAGGAAAGCGGACACGGAAGTAATCAATCAACAGAAATAGTGGTTCTTGCGGATTGAAACGCTCAATCTGTTTTTCTATCGTTTGTTTTAGTTCAGCAGAGGGAACAACAGTCCCATTCTCTATCTGGTTAAAATATGTACGACTGATACCACAGGCAACAGCAAGTTTTCTTTGTGTTACTCCATATTCTTCACGCTTTTGTCTTAATTCTTCTATAAAGTTTTTATCATTCATTCTTCAATTCCTCCAATCAAAAAAGGCAACTACCATATTTGATAATTGCCTATACTTAAATTTCCGCAAAAGAAAAGACAATCAATTTCTCGTTTGAAATCAACTGTCTTTCCTATGTCTTATTCAATTTTTATGTATTAAATGAGTGCTTTTTAGTTAACACCCTATTAAAAGCGATTTTACCTTGTAAATACAGCGTTTTCCGCTTAGTAGTGTATATTGTTTCTTGTTTTTTGTGCCCCCCTTGTTAGATAACGGGGGCTTACTGTTCGCTCGCAAGCTCGCTCAACTGCCGGAGTGAACCAGCCACTAAAAACGGTGGAAAAATCTAAGAGATTTTCCCACCGCCGTGTCTGGATCACTCCGCCTATTATGCTTTTTCGCTTTACCTTTTAATCCCCAATCATATTATACCTCTAATGCACGAATTAGATTTACCATTTCAATAGCTCCCTGTGCACATTCAGAGCCTTTATTTCCTGCTTTGCTACCAGCTCGTTCTATCGCCTGTTCAATCGTATCTGTCGTAAGAACACCAAACATAACTGGTGTTTCGGTATTTAAACTGATTTGAGCAATTCCTTTTGATACCTCACTACACACATAATCATAATGGCTTGTACTACCTCGAATAACTGCTCCCAAACAAATAATCGCATCATATTTTTTACTTTTTGCCATTTTAGACGCTATCAAAGGTATTTCAAATGCTCCCGGAACCCAAGCTACCTCTATGTCCTTTTCACCAACATTTTCTCTTTTCAAATTATCTAATGCACCTGCTAATAGCTTAGAAGTTATAAACTCATTAAATCTTGCTACAACAATACCGATTTTTATATTTTCTGCTACTAAATTTCCTTCAAAAGTGTTCATTTATTTTTCCTCCATATTCAAAATGTGTCCCATTCGGTCTTTCTTTGTCTTTAGATAAAAACTATCATAAGGATTTGCTTCTATTTCAATCGGTACTCTGCTTGAAATTTTCATTCCATAATCTTCTAACTGATAAACTTTATCAGGATTATTTGTAAGTAAATGCAATGATTTTATTCCCAAATCTCTTAAAATCTGTGCACCGATATAATATTCTCTTAAATCGCCTTGAAATCCTAATGCAAGGTTGGCGTCAAGTGTATCCATACCGTTATCCTGTAAATGATAGGCTTTTAGTTTATTGACAAGCCCGATACCTCGTCCCTCTTGTCGCATATAAAGCAATACACCAGAACCATTTTCTGCAATCATTTTCATTGCTTTATCTAACTGCTGTCCACAATCACAGCGTAAAGAGCCAAAGGCATCTCCTGTTAAGCACTCTGAGTGGACACGACATAGCACATCGTTTCCATTATTCAAATCTCCCATAACCAATGCAACATGATGTTCTCCATTCAATTTATTGATATAACAATGTGCTTTGAAATTCCCATATTTTGTAGGCATTTCTACAACCGAAACACATTCTACAAGCAAATCATATACTTTTCTGTATTCCTGTAATTCTTTAATTGTGAGGGTAGGTATATGGTGTGTTTGAGAAAACTGAATTAAATCAGGTGTTCTCATCATTTTCCCGTTTTCATTCATAATTTCGCAACATAAGCCACATTCTTTTAAGCCAGCCAACCTCAATAGGTCAACCGTTGCTTCTGTATGTCCATTTCTTTCCAAAGCACCTCCGTTCTTTGCAATCAGAGGAAACATGTGCCCCGGTCTACGAAAGTCAAAGGGATTTACATTCTCAGTCACACACATACGAGCCGTTAATCCTCTTTCTTCGGCAGAAATACCTGTTGTAGTATCCTTATAATCAATAGAAACTGTAAAGGCAGTTTCATGGTTATCTGTATTATCTTCAACCATAGGGGAAAGCATGAGCCTGTTAGCCAGACTTTCACTCATAGGCATACAGATTAAGCCTTTTGCATAAGTCGCCATAAAATTAACATTTTCTGTTGTCGCAAATTGTGCCGAACAAATTAAATCCCCCTCATTTTCTCTCTCTTTATCGTCCATAACCAAAACAAGTTTTCCCTCTTGTAACGCCTGCAATGCCTCTTTTATTTTTTGATATTTCATAATTCCTTTATCCTTTCTGCTAAAATCCGTATCGGCATAACAACTCTTTCGACAACTCTGTTTCATTGCTGTTGTCTATGAGTTTCTGCACATATTTCCCTAATATATCATTTTCAAGGTTTACCATATCCCCGACTTGTTTATTCTTGAGAATTGTTTGCTCCAAAGTATGAGGGATAACGGATACCGAAAAATCTGCTTTCGATACTTTTGCGACAGTAAGACTAATACCGTCAATAGCAATCGAACCTTTTTCAACAATTAGATTTAAGATTTCTCTTTGCGTATTGATTTGATACCACACCGCATTTTTGTCTCTACGCACAGACGATATTCTGCCTGTCCCATCAATATGCCCCGTAACAATGTGACCGCCCAACCTGCCATTCATAGGCATAGCTCTTTCTAAATTCACAAGGCTTCCATGTCTTAACAGGCTAAGAGCCGTTCTGTTCCATGTTTCATTCATCACATCAACTGTAAAAGATTGTCGAGTGAAACAAGTAACTGTAAGGCAGATACCATTGACTGCTATGCTGTCGCCTAAATGTATATCCTCTAATATTTTTGAAGCTTTAATGGATAGTTTACAGTTACAAGTATCTTTCTGTATTCTTTCTACTTTACCGATTTCTTCTATTATTCCTGTAAACATGGATAAATCACTTCGCTTTCTATGAAATAATCATTTCCCACTTGAGAAAAAGCATATGGTTTAAGCATAATGGCGTCATTAGGAAAAGCAACACCTTGACCACTTACAGGGCTTTTTGCACTCCCACCAAATATTTTAGGTGCTATATAAATTTGCACCTCATCAACAATCTGTTGCTCAAGAGCACTCCAATTCATTGCACTTCCACCCTCTAAAAGTAGACTGTCTATCTGCATATTTCCTAAACATTGCATTAAATTCATTAAGTCAATATGATTACCTTTTTTCTTCGTATAAATAATTTCACAACCACATTTTCTGTAAAGAGCAATCTTACTTTCATCAATAGAAGAAGTAGCGATATATGTTTTAATGTCATTCGCTGTTTTGATAATTTTTGATGTAATGGGTGTTCTTAAATCTGTATCACATACGATACGAATAGGATTTTCCCCGTTTTCTAATCGGCATGTCAGTAAAGGGTCATCTTGAATAACGGTATTCACTCCTACCATGATCGCAGTAACCTTATGCCTGAATTGATGTACTTGTTTTCTCGCTTTTTCGCCACTTATCCATTTTGATTGATTTGTATAAGTTGCTATTTTCCCGTCCATTGTCATTGCATATTTCATAAAAACATAAGGAATATGCCTTGTAACATATTTTCTAAAAACTTTGATTAACTGTTGACACTCCATTTCTAAAATTCCTATCACAACTTGAATGTTGTTTTCCTCAAGTACCTTTACACCTTTTCCAGACACAATAGGATTACAGTCTAAAGTTCCGACGACTACTCTTGTAATGCCACTTTTAATAATTGCTTCTGTGCAAGGTGGTGTCTTACCATAGTGACAGCATGGTTCAAGTGTTACATAAAGTGTTGCTCCTACAGGTGACTCCCTACAATTTTTTAATGCATTTCTCTCTGCATGCAATCCACCAAAGATTTCATGGTATCCCTGTCCTATAATTCGATTATCTTTTACAATTACTGCCCCAACCATAGGATTAGGATTGACATAGCCAGCACCTTTTTTTGCCAGTTTTATTGCTAATTTCATGTATTCTGTATCGCTCATTTTTACACCTCCAAAAAAATACATGCCTTGAATAAAATCTATCCAAGACATGCAAAAGAGGATTTATGCGATTAAAGAAAATGCTCTGAAACAATATAAAATCATTCCAGAGCACGCAAAAAAAGCATAAACTTACTTTCATCTTCTTTCATCCAGACTATACTGTCGGCTTTGGAATTTCACCAAATCATGCCTTTCGGCTCGTGGGCTATACCACCGGTAGGGAATTACACCCTGCCCTGAAGATAGTTATTCAATTACGGACAATTATAATATCTGATATTATATCTGTCAATAAAAAGTTTTTTTCTCGTTTATCCAAATACAATAATTTGCAAGCAGGTAAACACAGGTTATTTCTTAATATCCTTTTGTTTGGGAAACTCCCCTTTCCCATTTTGAAACAGCTGATTCAGTTACATATAATTGTTCTGCTAATTCTTTTTGAGTTAAATTTCTTTCTTTGCGTTTCTTCACAATAAATCTTCCAAACGTACTCTTCTCTTTCATAATAAGCCTCCTCATACTTTAACTCAGTTATATAGTGTGTAAACAATTTTGTCAACAAAATGACCAAAATAACAACTCGACTCTTAAGCCAGTCTCTATTCTATTACGATTTTGACAAAAAAAATGAAGTATAAATAATACCTCATTTACTTATGATAAGTTTCATTTTTCATAATCTTGAATGCACGATAGACTTGTTCAATAAGAATAAGTCTCATTAATTGATGCGGAAAAGTCATTGGAGAAAAACTTAACCTCAATTGAGCACGAGACAGTATTTCTTCACCATGTCCTAATGAGCCACCAATCACAAAAACAATTGTACTTTTTCCATCAATCATACATTTTTCAATATGTTTAGAAAAAGCCACAGAATCCATTTCTTTGCCACTGACATCTAATAAAATCATATAATCATCTTGTTTGACTTTATCTAAAATTTTTCGTCCTTCTTTAGCTTTCACTAACATTTCCTCTGCCAACGAAGCCTTATCAGGAATTCTTTCATCCATAACTTCAATCATTTCTATATCTGCATAAGCAGATATTCTTTTTGCATATTCCTTAATACCATCTTTTAAATACTTCTCTTTCAGTTTCCCTACAGTTATAAATTTAATTCTCATGCTTTCCTCCAGAAACAACATCAACTTGACTTGCAACCTTAATATAATCAAATTTTATATTTTGTTCATCAAAAATAGAGTAATAAGTTTCTAATGCCTTTTCAGCTGTATTTGCCTCTTGCGATAAGTGGGCTAAAATAATCTCTTTGGTTTTGTCACCAATCATTTCACTCATTAATCTTGCACTATATTCATTATTTAAATGGCCAACATCATTTAAAATCCTATTCTTTAAAAACATTGGTCTTTTTGTATTCATTAACATCTGAATATCATGATTACTTTCAATTATATAATAATTTAAATTATTCATATATTTTCTATTCTTTTGTGATACATAACCTGTATCAGTCATATACAATAAAGTTTCATCTGTTGAAATGACGAATCCTATAGGGTCACTTGCATCATGGGAAGTTTTTAAAGTCAAAACATCAAAAACATCAAATTGACGATGTGTATATGGTATAAGTGTATGATACTCGTCTAAATCAGGCATATTTTTCTTTGCTGTATATATCTTATCCTGATCAAATATATGTATATTTTTATTATGATCATAATGATCATGTGTTAAGAAGACATATGTGATATCTTCTTCATGAAAACCTAATTGATTTAATTTAAATAAAAGCTGTTTTCTTGTAATACCGCAATCTATTAAGATTCCACAGCCATCTTCATAAATAAATGTCGCATTACCTTTTGATCCACTTGCTAAAACATGAAATTCCATTGCTATTCTCCTCGTATAATATATTTTGTAAAGATGACTAGTCATCTTTACAAGTTTATTTCAATATTGGATTTTCCTAAGTTATAATAGAGTTACTAGTCACTCTATTATTGGAATTTATTCTAATTCTCCTTGAAGTATCTTCATGATATCTTCTATAGAAAGTCTGTTTCTCAACTTTAGAATGTCTCTGCTTACCGAATGTTGTTTGTTCAATACTTTTGTGATACGTAGCCTTTGATCTGTATTGTTCTATTCTTATGGCGAGGTCGCATCATGTCTAAAGAACGGAGGTCTTTCCAATATTTTGTTTCTAGTTTTATCTTTTTTGAAAGGTGGTGATCCCATGAACACTCTCTTTGTAGGTATTGATGTTTCAACCAAAAATAATCAAGTCTGTGCTGTTAACTTTAATCAGGATGTTTTCTTTAATCTCTCTTTTCCAAATAACCCTGATGGATGTGATCTTCTCATTACATCTGTCTTGGCTTTTGTTGATAAAGAAAAGTTCGATTCCATCATCATCGTTACTGAATCAACTTCTATATATGACTATCATATTTGTGCTTATCTTTCATCTCAGCTTTCGATTGTCGGCACTTCTGTCATCATATATTCTGTTAATGCCAAATCCATTGCCAATTATAAGAAGTCTTATATTGAAATGGAAAAAACTGATCTGGGTGATGCTTTTTTGATTGCAGATTTTGCTCGTGTTGGTCGCTGTAAAAAGCTTCGTCCCTTTAAAGCTGCTCAACATATCGCTCTTAAACGTCTCACTCGTGAACGTTATCATTTAGCTGAGCAGCTTATTAGAGAAAAGAATTACGTTCTCAACAATATCTATTTAAAGGTTTCTGGTCTTATGACCCTTCCTCATAAGGATTTGCCTTTCAGTGATAATTTTTCTGCTTCCAACACGAAATTTTTAACTGATTATGCTTCCCCTTTTGATTTGGCTGAAAAACCTTTGGATGAAATCATTGAATATTTCAAATCTGCTTCTCAAAACAGATGTGATGATTATGGTAAAATTGCTTCTCTTTTTGATAAAGCGATTCGTTCTTCCTATAGACTTGATAAAACTGCATATGACCCTATAACTATCTCAATTACTGCTTCTATCAACCTGATTCAATGCATTGAATCTCAAATCAAGATGGTTGATAAGGCCATTGAGAAGGAAATGAAAGGTCTTTATCCTAACGGATATCAATCTCTGATGTCTATAACAGGTATCGGACCTGTCTTTGCAGCAGGTATACTTTCTGAAATTGGTGATATTTCCTATTTCAAAAGTGATGCTTCATTGGCTAAATATGCCGGTTTCCATTGGAAGAAGAATGACTCGGGCAATTTTATTGCTGATGAAAAACATTCAGCGAATTCATGTAATAAATATTTAAAATATTACATAACTCAATCCACACAGATGTCAGTGATGCATGGCTTTGATTATACGACTTCTTTTTATCGTAAGAAGTATAACGAAGCCTCTACACACAAGCATCGTAGAGCACTCGTCCTTACATCAAGAAAACTAGTTCGTTTAATTTATGTCTTGCTACGTGACAGTAAATTATACGTTTCTGTGTCTCATGACACAGTCATTGAGTAATTTGTCAATTTCATAAATTTTTTCATACTTCTTTTTAGTGTACTCTTTTTTAGATGATGGTTTTTGATTTATCTAAAAAAGATTTTATTTATTTTCTTGACATTTTACCGAATGACTTTATGCTTTTATTATACAAATTTGTTTTCTTAAAAACAATAAATTTATCTTGTGAAAATAATGTCATCATTTTTTGATTTATGTTAGAATAGAATTATAAAGGGGGAATGTTTTATGCCTAGAATTATGACTATCGCTAGAGAATATGGTTCAGGAGGACGCTTAATCGCTCAAAGAGTAGCAGAGAAATTAGGTCTTGTTTATTATGATAATGAAGTTATTGATATTGCTGCTAGGGAACTTGGAATTGATGTTGATACGATTCGTAAGGCATCGGAAGAAAAAACATCAAGTTTTATGTATACTATGTCATCTTCAGCTTTTACTTTACCATTGAACGATCAGGTCTTTGCTATGCAATCAAAGATTATTCGTCATTTAGCTAAACATGATTCTTGTATTATTGTCAATGGATGTGCTGATTATATATTAGAAGATTACGATGATGTCTTTACTATTTTCATACATGCACCTTTAGAATCAAGAATCAGACGTGTTCAAGAAGATTATAAAGAAGAACAGGAAGACTTTAAGAAATATGTTATGAAGAAAGATAAAAGAAGAAGCAATTATTATAATTACTATACAACAAAAAAATGGGGTCAATTAAAGAACTTTGATTTAACAATCAATAGTGATTTAGGAATTGAGAAAGTTGCTGATATCATTGTTGAGTTGTTTCAACAAGGAGATAAATAAGTAATGGTACAAGAAAATAAAATGGGGACAATGCCCGTTAATAAACTTCTGATATCCATGTCATTACCAATGATTATCTCCATGTTGGTACAAGCAATGTATAATGTTGTAGATAGTGTATTTGTTGCCCAAATTAGTGAAAATGCATTAACTGCTGTCTCTTTAGCCTTTCCGCTGCAAAATCTGATGATTGCTTTTGCTGGCGGAACGGCAGTTGGCGTTAATGCATTATTATCCAGAAGTTTAGGTGAAAAGAATCAAGAACATGTCAATCATACAGCAACCAATTCAGTCTTTATTTTTCTTATGACTGCACTTATTTTTATGATTGGCGGTCTTACACTTTCTCATCTTTTCTTTACCGTCCAGACAAGTAATGCTGAAATTGTAACTGCTGGAACACAATATTCCATGATTGTTGTAGGATGTTCAATTGGATTGTTTAGCCAATTCTTATTTGAAAGACTTTTACAGGCAACAGGAAGAACAATCCATACAATGATTACACAGGGACTTGGAGCAATTATTAATATTATATTAGACCCTATTTTTATTTTTGGACTGTTTGGAATGCCTAAAATGGGTGTCGCTGGAGCGGCAATTGCAACTGTAACTGGTCAAATCATTGCATGCCTATTGGCAATTGTCTTAAATCTCAAATATAATCATGATATTCAATTTCAATGGAAATCCTTTAAACCAAATATACAAATTATTAAACAAATTTATTCTGTTGGTATTCCATCTATCATTATGCAATCTATAGGAAGTGTCATGACATTTGGAATGAATACAATTTTAATTGGATTCTCTACAACAGCAACAGCTGTCTTCGGAGTTTACTTTAAACTGCAAAGTTTTGTCTTTATGCCTGTCTTTGGATTAAATAATGGTATGATTCCTATTATTGCTTATAATTTAGGTGCCAGACAAAGTAAGCGAATGTTTGATACAATAAAATTAGCTATGATTTATGCAACTGGAATGATGTTAATTGGTGTTATTCTTTTTGAATCCATACCTCAAATCCTCTTAGGATTCTTTAATGCTTCACAAGCCATGATTCAAATTGGAACACCAGCATTAAGAATTATTGCTATTCACTTTCTCTTTGCTGGTTATTCAATTGTCTGCAGCGCACTCTTCCAAGCTGTTGGAAAAGGTACATATAGTTTATTAACATCACTTATTAGACAATTATTTGTCTTATTGCCTTGTGCATATCTTTTGTCATTAACAGGTAATATTCATCTTATTTGGCTATGTTTTCCAATTGCTGAAATCGTTTCAGCAACAACATCAACAATTCTTTTTAAGAAAATGAAAAAACAGATAAGCTTTTAATCTCTCTTGAATCAGGAGAGATTTTCTATTAAAGTGTCATATCATACAAGAAAATGAATTGACAAAATGCTAGAATGAACACAAGGAGGAAATCCATTTATGTCTCAAATTCAAGAACAACGTCATGTCTATTATGATTGTGACTTAGCTATAGAAGCCTATAACCTCAGTGGAATTGTTCAAAAGTTTCCAAATCATTTTCATGAATATTATGTCATTGGTTTTGTTGAAGGTGGCAAACGCCACCTTTGTTGTAAAGGTCAGAATTATGAAGTAACAGCTGGTGATTTGCTTATCTTTAATCCCCATGATAATCACTTTTGCGCACCTGTAAATGGTGAAATATTAGATTATCGTGCAGTAAATATTAATCCTGATATTATGTTAAAAGCTGTTGAAGAAATTGCTGGTCATGCCTATATGCCACATTTTACTCAAAACGTTATTTTTCAAAGTGATATTACACAATCTATTGGAGAATTGTATGATGCTATTGTACATCATGCTCCTAAATTAGAAAAAGAAGAAGCATTTTTCTTTCTTTTAGAACAAATTCTTCAAGAATATGCAACTCCTTTTGATTTTGATAATATCGATGAACCTAATGATGAAATTAAAAATATATGTATTTATATTGATGAACATTTTGCTGAAAACATCACATTAGATGATTTATTAAAAATGACTCATTTCGGAAAGTCCTATTTATTACGCTCTTTTACAAAACAGATTGGTTTATCACCTTATCGCTATTTACAAACAGTTCGACTTGATAAAGCAAAGAAATTTCTTGAGCAAGGTATATTACCAATTGATGTTGCATATATGACTGGTTTTACTGATCAAAGTCATTTTACACACTTTTTTAAGTAATTTATTGGTTTAACCCCTAAGCAATATCAAAAGATTTTTATTCATGAAGAACCTATATTAGAAAAAGGCATAAAGCTATGAAAAACAAAATAACTTTTGGCCACTGTGCTGCATTGATAACAATCATTATTTGGGGAACAACCTTCATATCAACAAAAGTTCTTCTCAATATTTTGAGCCCAATAGAAATTCTATTTATACGTTTTTTAATAGGTTACATAATCTTGTGGTCTATTTATCCTCATCATCTCCATTTAACCCACAAAAAAGAAGAACTCTACTTTATGGCTGCAGGTTTATGTGGTGTAACATTATACTATCTCTTTGAAAATATTGCATTGACCTATACATTAGCATCTAATGTTGGTGTCATTATTTCCATTGCTCCTTTTTTTACTGTTATTTTCGCCTGCCTCTTTTTACATGAAGAAAAGCCGCATATTCGCTTTTTTATAGGCTTTATCATTGCAATGATGGGAATCTATTTGATTAGTTTTAGCGGTTCACAATTACAACTCAATCCTTTCGGTGATTTTTTAGCAATCATTGCTGCTATTATTTGGGCTGGCTATTCTACATTAACAAAGAAACTCGCTGGTTTTGGTTACCATATTATTCAAACAACAAGACGTACATTTTTTTATGGACTCCTGTTTATGCTTCCATTTACATTAATGATGGGATTTGATGTTGATTTTTCACAAATTGTAATGCCAATCAATCTTTTTAATTTATTGTTTTTAGGACTAGGTGCATCAGCACTCTGTTTCGTCACTTGGAACTTAGCTGTTAAAATTTTAGGTTCAGTCAAAACAAGTGTTTATATTTATATTGTTCCAGTTATTACAGCTATGACATCAACTTTTATATTGCATGAGAAAATGACTTTCACAACACTACTTGGAATCATCTTAACATTAGTAGGTCTATTGTTATCTGAAAACAAGAAAACAAAAAAGGAGAATATAATTTATGAATATACAGAATGAAAAATGTGTTATGGTTTTTAATGAGGAACTCCCTTTAGGAATCATTGCTAATACAGCTGGTATCCTGGGAATAACACTTGGAAAATATATTCCCGAAACAGTAGGACCAACAGTATTTGATAAAGATCAATATCAACATCTTGGTATTATTACAACACCAGTTCCTATTTTAAAAACAACACAAGAGAAGATAAAAGAAATAAGACAGCAGCTTTATCTGCCTGATTTTAAGGATTTAATCGTTGTTGATTTCTCTGATGTTGCTCAACGCTGTAATATTTATGATGAATATATAGAAAAAGCAAATCAGACACCTGAAGATGACTTTACTTATTACGGGATTGCGATTTATGGAACGAAGAAACTTGTTAATAAATTAACTGGGAGTCTCCCACTATTAAGATAATCTATATTTTCTACTTAAAAACTGCTAACAAAGTTAATTCTTTGCTAGCAGTTTTCATTATATTTTATGTTTTCTCATAAAAATATTTTTAATTCCTCTTTGAATGACTTGAAAAAAACTCAATGAACGGACTAAGCGTTCTGATGATATATATTGATTCACTGAACGTAATAACGCCTTATTATGACGTGTTGAAAACGTAAATCTTCCATTATTTTTAGTCTCAATTGCAAAGCGAGGAATCCATTTACCTTTAAACATGACAGAGGCCATAATATAGTCAACTTCTTCCCATGGAATTTGAATATAATCTCTGATATTTTTTTCATTATAAAATTCAAAGGCTTTATCTCCTACCATCACTTTACCATAACTTGCTATACCTAGATATGAAGTTGCTTCAATTGTGAAATCAACTTTTGTATTTAATGATTGTACCATATTTGTCCTCCATCATAATGTTTAGAAAAATTATAAAACACGCATCTTTTTACATAATACCAACAACACGTGCCAACACACCAATAATAAATAATGTGACAATAATAACAATTGGTGAAACCTTCTTCTTTAATAACCAGCAGCATAATAATGTTAACAATAATGCTGATAAGCCTGGAATTAATTGATCTAAGTTCTGTTGCAATGTTGTGACCTTTTCAGGATTTAAGCCATTGGCTCCTAAAGTTGCATATTGTTCTAATGCTGATTTTATCCCATCTGCACCTGCCTGAATTTTACTCCAATCAATATATGCTCCCTCTGATTGAACAACTCGAGAGACAACTGGCGTAAATGAAATACTTACCCAACGTTGGACCAATGCTCCAATAATGAACATCCCAAGAATTGATGCTCCCTGTGTGATTTTTCCTAACAACCCACCAGATAAATCCTGAGCAATAGATGTTCCAACTTTATAACCAAATTCTTGTGTATACCAGATAAATGCCATACGAATAATATTCCATGCAAAGAAGAATAACAATGGTCCAACAATGCTTCCACTTAAAGCCAAAGAGGCTCCTAGTGCACCTAGAATTGGTCGAAGTGTAAACCAGAAGACAGGATCTCCTACTCCAGCCAAGGGTCCCATCATTCCAACTTTAACACCTTGAATAGCTTGATCATTAATTTCAGCTCCATTTGCACGTTCTTCTTCTAATGCTAATGTCACTCCCATAACTGGTGCTGATACATAAGGATGTGTATTGTAAAATTCTAAGTGTCTTTTTAAAGCTGCAATTCTATCTTCTTTTTGAGGATATAATTTTTTAATAGCTGGAATAATTGAATAACACCAACCACCATTTTGCATACGTTCATAGTTCCAAGATCCTTGAAGGAACTGATGACGCCAAGCAACTGCTAAACGATCTTTTTTTGATAATGCGATTTTTTCTGCCATTTTTCTTTCCTCCTTCAAGATTAATAATCATTTAAGATATCGCCTAATGGATCTCCAGTTCCACCAGAGCCACCACCATGAGTTCCACTGTTTTCTTTTAGCCCTAAGTAAATAAGTGCTAAAGCAACACCGATAACCCCTAATGCGATTAATGTTAATTGTCCAATTGCTGCCAAAACAAAGCCAATTGCAAAGAAAGGCCATGTTTCTTTAGAAGACATCATGTTAATAACCATGGCATAACCAACAGCAGCAACCATTCCACCACCGACAGCCATACCACCTGATAACCAGTCAGGCATTTGATTCAACGCACCTGTGACAACAACTGCTGGCACAACGCATAAAGCCGCTGCTGGAATGGCAATTCTCACACCTTGTAAAACAATTGCAAGAATCTGCCACATTTCAATTGTACGGAAACTTCCTTTTTCAGCTGCTACATCCATAAAATGAACCATTGGAATTGCGATTGTACGACAAATCATCGTTAAGAATAAACCTGCAACTGATAAAGGGATAGCAACAGCAATTGAAGTTGTAATAGCTGTTGATGAATCAACACTTCCATCCTGCAACGCCAAAACCATTATAATAGCTGAAGCAACTGAAGCCAATGCGGCATCAGGTGCAACTGCTGCTCCTACATTCGCCCATCCAAGAGCAATCATCTGTAAAGAACCACCTAAAATAATTCCTTCACTTAAGTGTCCTGTGACCAAACCAATTAAAGTACATGCTACTAATGGTTGATGGAATTGAAATTCATCTAGAACTCCTTCCATTCCCGCTAGTAAGGCAATGATAATAATTAAAATTATTGTAATAATAGACATTTCATTATCCTCCTTTTAAGAATTCTTTAATTCATCTTTTGCCTTTTTCAAAAGATGATCCATATTTTCTTTTGAATCAGCTGGGACTTTACGAACATCAAAAGTCATTCCAAGTTCCTTTAATTTTTCTAGAGTCTCAACATCATCTTTTCCCATTGCAATGGCTTTATTGACAACAACTTTACCAAGTGAATGAGCCATTGATCCAATATTTAATTCTTGAATATCAACACCACCTTCAATTGCACGTAATGCATCTTGAGGTGTTTCAAACAACAACATTGCTTTCGTATTTCCAAAACGTGGATCCTTAGCAACTTCAATCATTTTTGAAACAGGGACAACATTTGCCTTCACACCTGGTGGGGCCGCCTGTTCAATCATCTGTTTACGCAAATTATCTTTTGCAACCGAATCAGAAACAACAATAATACGATTTGGTTGTGTCATTTTTGTCCAAGTCGTTGCAACCTGACCATGTAATAAACGTGTATCAACACGTGCCAATACAAACTTAATATGGCCATCTCCTAAAACTGTTCCTTCTGGAATAGCACCCTGTGGTGAAGCCACTTGTACAACCTCTTTCACTTCTTTTTGTGGTTCTAATGTTTCTGGACGTGTTTTGACACCTTCTCTTGCAACTTCACAAATATGTGTTGCAATTTCATGTGCAGTTTCCATACTCATGCGTGATGCATAAGCTTCAATCAGCATAGGTAAGTTTAAACCTGTGACAATTGCCCATTGATCTTCATGACCATTGATTAATCCATTTGCCTGATTAAATGGTGTTCCACCCCATAAGTCAACCAAGAAAAGAACTTCATCTTGATTATCAAATGTTGCAATTGCCGCTTCTAATTTTGCTTTTAAGTCATCGGGCCCTTCGCTTGGCTCTAAAGTCACTGCTTTCACATCAGGCTGTTCACCAAAAATCATCGTTCCTGATTGTAAGATTCCATTTGCGAATTCACCATGACTAGCAAGAATCATTCCTACCATTAATATTTTCCTCCCTTTCTTTTGACATTTAATAATGCAAAAAAAGGCAGACAATCTATGCAGACAATCTATTTTAAAAGGAGTTAAAAACACACTATAAAAAGGGTTACTCTCTTCTAAAATAGTTATTGCCTGCCTAACAGTTACACACTATTAAATATTCATTTTTCTAAAAAAATATTACCATTAATTGTAAAACGTGTCAAGCACTGTTTTGATTATCTAATGTTATTGATAAAATTCTTTCTAAATGCAGTGCCAAATAACCAATCTCTGTTTCAGGTAAGTCTTTATTTAAAACTTTAGATAAAGCTTCACACATATGACGGGCCTGTTCATATGCAAATGGAAATTTATCTTTCGTAAATTCACTGATATCCATCTGTAATTTTTCATTTGTATTTAATCGTAAAATTAAGAATTTAATATGATTCATAAGCCTTACATAGGAAATAGATTGAACATCAATAATAATATGTAAATCACTTTGCAATTGCAGAATTCCTTCATGAATCACTCGTGTTGCTTCCATAGATTCAGCAACTTTATTTGAGGAAATAGCAGAATGAATGTGAAGTGTTATAAAGCCAATTTCATCATCATTAATCACTTTTCTTACATATTTTTGAATAACATCTTTGCCTTGCGTAGCAACTTCATACTCATCTGGAAATAATAATCTTATATCATTTGTAAATGGATTAGATGGCATAATATTTTCATCCATCCGTTTGATTGCATAATAAATATGATCAGCTAATGGCAGTAAAATATCATGACTTACTTTTGCAAATTTTATCTCTGCTAATCTAATGATTTCAGCTGCTATTTCTAAATAAATAGGTTCAATATAATTAATAATATCATAGATATTGTTTTTTGTTTGATAACTCTTCTGCATTAAATACCTTTTCGCTTGATTTGGGATTTCAAAATACTCCCCTGCTTTTTTACCAAAGCCTATTCCCTTATACATGACAATGACTTCTTCATTATCTCTATGAGCAAGAATTGTATTATTATTGAGCACTTTCACAACCTCATACATAAAATCCCCCCATTCTTTAACTCTGTATCTTTAATATTGTTTGACCTCTTTTTTTATCCCCATATATTTTTTCTATGAATGCACCTTCATCTAGTTTGGTCATCACCATAAGAAGACTTTCATCAGTTGCATTTTCTTTAATATACTCAAGATCTGCATTCCAAAGCAAGTCTCCTTTTTGAACTCTTTGATGAAGTTTAACCAACAGTTCAAAACCAACACCATTTAAATTAACAGTATTTGTACCAAAATGCAATAATAATTCAATTCCATTATCTAATTTTAATCCAATAGCATGTTTAGTTGGATAAATCATAGTAACAATTCCATCACATGGAGAAACAATTAACCCATTATAAGGTTTAATCATAATACCATCACCTAATAACTTGTGAGAAAAAATTTGGTCACAAGCATTTTCAATTGGTAAAACTTCACCATCTACAACATTACCAAGTTCAAAAGTTTTATCATTATACAATGTTAAAACCTCTTGATAATCATCATACTCTTCTGGAACAGTTAATAAATATTCATCTAGTTTACTTTTGATTGAGGAAGCCTTAGGACCATAAATAATCTGAATGCCTCCACCCTGTATCATGATAGCTGCAGCTCCTGCTTGTTTTAAAAGACCTTCATTAATCAAGTCTTTATCATCGATAGTTGCTCTTAAACGTGTAATACAGCAATCTAAATCACTAAAATTATGTCGTCCACCTAATCCTTTAATAATCATTTGAGATTGATGATCAATTGTTGATTTATCAAAAGTATAATCAAATTGACTCTTTTTGAAAATTGTTAATTTATTATTGTCATCACGACCTGGTGTTTTTAAGTCAAATTTTTTAATTAATATTTGAAAACTAATATAGTATAAAAAGAAATAGAGAATCCCAAAAACAATGACCCATACCCAATTTGTCTTATCATTGCCTTGCAGAACACCAAAAACAATAAAATCAATGAAACTGGCAGAAAAGGTAAAGCCAATTGCAATTTGAAAAACATGTGCAATAACAAAAGCAGTACCAGCTAAGAAAACATGAACACCAAACAACAATGGTGCCACAAAGATAAAAGTAAATTCAATTGGCTCTGTAATACCTGTTAAAATACTTGTGAGAGCAGCTGATAGAAAAAGACTACCAATGACTTTTTGAGATTCTTTCTTTGCTGTTTGATACATTGCCAATGCAGCACCAGGTAATCCAAACATCATAAAAATAAATTCACCAGAAAAATAACGTGTTGCCTCACTACTAAAGTGACGAATTGCAGGATCAGATAACTGAGCAAAAAAGATATTTTGTGCACCATTTACCAAAACACCATTGACAACCATTGAACCACCAATGGCAGTTTGATAAAATGGCATATAGAAAACATGGTGGAGCCCAAAAGGAACAAGTGCTCGTTTGATAATACCATATATAAATGTTCCAAAATAACCTGAATCAACAATAAATTTTCCTAATCCAAAAATCATATTTTGGATAAACGGCCAAATAAAGAACATGACAATTCCAACAAACAAATAAACAATTGTAGAAATAATTGGAATAAATCGTTCTCCTTCAAAAAAGGGTAAGATATCAGGAAATTGCACTTGATAGAAACGATTATGTAAAAAACTAACTCCTAACCCAACTATAATGCCACCAAAAACACCCATTTCGAGTGATAGTATCCCACATACCGAAGTCACTGTTCCTTCTAAAACTTTACTATCAACAATTTGATTATTAACAATACTCCCATTAATTGTCAGCATTCCATTGATTGTGGCATGCATCACAAAGAAGGCAATCACTGCTGATAATACCGCAACTTCTTTTGATTTTTTTGTCATCCCCAGTGCGACAGACGCTGCAAAAATAATTGGTAAATTATCAAAGACAATATTTCCAACAAGCATCAAAAGAGTTAAAAACTGATAAAGAAAAGTCCCTTCCTGTAAAATAGCTTCTAAATGTAAAGATGTCATTGTTGCCTCATTTGTTAAAGAACTTCCAATTCCTAAGAAGAGTCCTGCAATTGGTAAAACTGCAATTGGCAACATAAAACTCCGACCTATTCTTTGTAAAACACTAAAAATGCCTTTTTTCATTTGCATCTCTCATACCCCTCAATTTCTCATTTTTATATGAAAATATGTATAATTTCACTCTTATTTTAAGGAAAGGATATAAAAATGTCTATAAAATTATCAATATTTTCCAATTCTTTACGTCTTCTATGAACAAAAGCTATGTTCTATAACTCGCAGAATCAATCTTATATATGAATAAAAAAGGCAAAAAGAAAAGAGCAGATATCTGCTCTTGGTTTCTTATTTAAGTCCGTATTTTTTGTTGAATTTATCAACACGTCCATCTGCACTAGCAAATCTTTGTTTCCCAGTATAGAATGGATGACAATTAGAACAAGTATCAACACGAATTTCGTCTAATACTGATCCAGTTTCAAATTCGTTTCCACAAGAAGTACAAACAACTTTTACTTTTTTATAATCTGGATGAATTCCTTTTTTCATTTTTACGATCTCCTTCCGCCTTGAAATATTTGCTACTTCAAAGTAAGTTGCTCAATTATAATAGCATTTCTTATTGATAAATACAATACTTTTTTCAACTTTTTCAATGATTATTCATCATCAATTTCATAACGAGAAATATGTGCACCTAAAGTAATTAATTTATGATCAATATTATCATATCCTCGATCAATATGATAAACATTTGTAATCTCAGTCTTTCCTTCAGCAATAAGCCCTGCAATAACCAATGCTGCTCCACATCTTAAATCAGTTGCCTGAACTCTTGCTCCATGCAATGATGTTGCACCATGAATATCACTAGAAGCTTCTCCTACTTCAATATAAGCTCCCATTTTATTTAATTCAGCACAATGTTTAAAACGCTCAACATATATCGTTTCTTTTACATGTGACTCACCTTGTGCCTGTGTTAATAAAGTTGTTAATGGTTGCTGCAAGTCAGTAGCAAACCCTGGATATGTTTGGGTTTTAATATCAACTGGATGAAGATTTTCTTGGCTTCCAAAGATAACTATACTATCACCAACAACATCCATTTTCACACCCATTTCCTTAAGTTTAGAAATCAATGCTTCTAAATGCTGTGGAATAATATTTTGAATAATGACTTTTTCACCAGCTGCAGCTGCAATAATCAAGAATGTTCCTGCTTCAATACGATCTGGTATAATTTCATGAAAAGTGCCATTTAAATGATCAACACCCTCAATTGTAATACTATCTGTCCCAACACCTCTAATTTTTGCTCCCATTTTTGTTAAAAGATTAGCAACGTCAATAATTTCAGGTTCTTTAGCAGCATTTTCAATAACTGTTTTTCCTTTAGCTCTCACAGCTGCTAACATAATATTAATAGTTGCTCCAACAGAAGCAAAATCTAAATATATCTGTGTTCCAATCAATTCTTCTGCTTCTAATAAATAAGTATCATCTTCATAAGTGATTTTAGCCCCTAAAGCTTCAAATCCCTTTAAATGTAAATCAATAGGACGTGGTCCTAAATAACAGCCACCAGGCATTTTAATTTTTACTCTTTTATATTTACCTAACAATGCTCCCATAAAATAATAAGATGCTCTTAATTTATTGACAGCATCACTCACAAGTGGAATATCCTCCATATGTGTTGGGTCAATTTTTATATGTTCTCCATCAACTTCTACTTCGCATTTTAATTCTTCTAATAATATCGCAAGAGCTTCGACATCTGAAATTTCAGGAACTCCAAATATCTCTACAGGTCCATCTGATAACACTGCTGCAGGAATTAATGCAACAGTTGCATTCTTTGCTCCACTAATTCTCACTGTACCATTTAATTTATATCCACCTTCAATAGCAATAACTTCTGACATTGATTTCTTTCCTTTCTCTCTTATAAATATATAAAAATGTATAATAGATTATACATACGATTTTGATTTCATACTGATTATACACGGGAATGATATAAATATCAAAACAATTTAAAAAAACATCTTTTTTCCATATCAAAACAATTTTTGACTTCTAAAAACATTCCAAATATTCTATAATTTTACAATTCTTATTATACATGCTTGTTCCTCATGGAACAAGCAAATAAATAAAAACTCTCAAAGTGAGAGTTTAATAAATAGTATATCCCATAGATGACCCATATCTTATTTCCTTAATTTGTGAATAAAGAGAATAAGTTTGTCCATCAATAATAGTTTCAATATCAAATACAATTTCCTCTTTATTTTTAATTTTTCGACTTAACTTCAATAATCTCTTCTCACTTAATGGTATTTTTTGATTCAATAAAACTTCATTCTTATTATTGTTCATTGAAGTTACTTTAAGATGCAATTCACCTGCCATTTTGCCTTCATATTTTATTTTTTCTTCCTGATAATAAGGCTTGATATCAAACTCAATACAATCAGCCATTAAATTCCATTGACCATCTTGAGGCAGATAAACACTCACATAATCTTGTAGGAAACGACTTAAATACATATAATCTGCTTGATAAAAAGAATCAACTTTTTTTGTTTTTCCATTATCAATATAAACCTTTATATCTTGATAATTGACAAATGGAATTTTATCATTAAATATAAAACGATTTCCTTCATTATGAGATGCTTCAAATATATATTCTTTATTATTCTCATCTATAAATCCAAACTGTACTTTAGTTTGCTCAGTATACTCTTTTAATACACATATACAGTTAACGTATATCAAAAGATGACTCAAATCATATTTTTCAACCTGTAAGGAAGAATTAGCTATATCTATAAGTGTTTCTGGTTCTGATACAGGTATGGAAGGATTGTTAACAATATATTGAGTCTCTGGATTAAAATAAATCAGCCAAAAAAACATACACATAATAACAATACTCGATATACATGTTCCAATAATAATCCAATCTCTTGTTCTTCTCTTTTGAGTTTCTTTTGTTAATTTATCTAACACCACTTTTGTTTGTTCATATATATGTTCAATTGACTCCTGAGAATTTTCTTTTTCGTCTACACCTAAAAGTTCTGTAACTGAAACATCATAAAATTGACTTATCGATAACATCATTTTCATATCAGGTAAACTTAAATCTGATTCCCATTTTGAAATCGTTTGTCGAGAAACGTGTAAAGCACTTGCTAACTCTTCTTGAGAAAGCCCTCTTTGTTGTCTTAAATATAAAAGCTTTTTTCCAATACTCATATCAACCCCTCCTCAACTCTCGTTTACAGCATCCTATGAAATAGTCTATCAATTTTCATTAACATTTTGCTATTTAACTTAACAATTCAAAAAAATAAAAAAAGTCTCTTTACACAATCTTGTAAAGTGCTATACTTATAATATGGTCCGTTGGTGAAGCGGTCAACACACTAGGTTCTCATCCTAGCATTCACGGGTTCGAACCCCGTACGGACTACCAAATAATGCATAAGGGGCTGTAACAAATTGTTATAGCCCCTTTTTTTACTTTATTCTTTTAAATTTCATACCACTATAAACTCTGATAGGGTTTCCTCTGACTATTTGATTGTGTTTATTCCAATTCAGATAGTCTATTCTTTTATGGTGAGATGAATTCACTTGATTTATTTTTTCCATCAATCTTAAATAAGCAATCTTTTTGTTTTGTAATTGACTTCTTTGATCCATTGCTACAACAGATATCCCTGTTGGTATATGAATAGCTCTTATGGCAGTAGAGACTTTGTTGACGTTCTGTCCGCCTTTACCAGAACTTCTAAAAGTTTCAAATTTTATATCCTCTACATTTTCTATTTTTAATTCTTCCTTTATTATTGATATATCTACGAACCAATTCCTTCTTTTATGATGTGGTCGAAAAGGACTTTGACATATCCACTGTACTGTCCCTTCTAAATAAGATAAATCTTCATGAATAGAGAACGTTATACTTTTCAAACATTTTTGATCACTCACATACCTTGAAACCACTTCTAATGATGAATATTCTTTTAATAGTTCTTGATAAAGCATATAACACGCATATTCGCATTCTTTTGGTCCTTGACCACTATTTATCTGAATTAACATTTATAAGTCACCATAGGCTTAAGTCGGACAACTAATTCTATACATTGATATTCTAAAAGTGTATTTATAACATCATCAATATTCTTATATGCTTCGGTTGCTTCTTCATATAAAAGTGATTTATGATGAGTGACAACTGTGCTTCCTAATTTAGATTTTTTAAGCTCATCTTTCTTGTATTTGTTTTCAAGTCTCCCTTTACAAAGGCTTCTTGCCCATTTTCTACCTGCTCCATGTGAAATCGAAAAAAGTGTATCAGATTGTGGTATACATTTGACAATATACGAATAACTTCCTCTTGACCCTGCAATAATAGCATACTCATTTTCAAGTGCAGAAACACTTCCCTTATGATGATAATAGTTACCATCAATAATTTCTAAATAATTATGCGTACAATCAATACACAATTGATTTTTATATTGAATATGAATTAATTTCATAAAGTCATTAGCCACTTCTTGTCTATTTTCTTTTGCATATAGAACTGCACTATTGTGCTTTAGAAGATAATTATAAAACTCTTCAGTCCCTTCTATTAAACCATGAATTGAGCTATATTGGCGGTATATCTCTTCTCCCATAGTTCTTGAACCACTATGAATAAGTAAATAAACATGACTTTTTTCAAGTGATAAATGATTAGCAAATTCTTGATTATAAATCTTATCTATTAATTGAATTTCTGCAAAATGATTACCTCCTCCAATAGAATATTTTCCAACAAGATTTGTATGTTCTAATCTTTTTAAGACTTTATCAATATGCATTTTCTTTAACTTGATATTGGTATCAAATAAGGACATACCACATCCTATATCATTTCCAATCAAAAACGGATATATTCTATGTTGACTACAAATCGTTGCTCCAATTGGTGTCTTTCCTGGATGTAAATCCGGTAATCCAGCAATATCATATACACCTTCAAAAGAAGCAATATTTTCAAGTTGATGAATAGCTTCATCTTCCATCCATAACTTGTTATTTTTTATTATTTTTATTCCCATTTTTCCTCCTGTGTCAATGATTACAAGAGTATAAGAAAACACAGTAGTTATTTACTGTGCTGTTAAAATCATACACTTGTGATTGACTACTTTTATTTTATTTATTCTATTTTGATTATGATTTCTTAACATAGCCATCACGTCCTTCCTCAATTGAAATAAGTATATCATATTTTCTTCTTCATGTAAATATTGGTTTATTTTCATACAATGCTTAAACATAAAAAAATCCTAAGATGAGACTCAGAAAATAATCTTCTGCCAGTTTATTTCTTCATCAATACAATTTTCTTCTACTGATGCAAAACAACATTCAGGGGATGATATAATGTATTTACCAACAAATACTTTAGCTCCAAGATATTTTGTCTTTGCTCCATTATGAATTTCTAAAAATAGAGTCTTAGTAGAAATCAATTCTACAACAAAAGTCACATGAGTTCTTTTTAATCTTGCCCATGACTCAAACAAACCAAAGCGTTCATTACCATATTCTATAAAGAAACCATCATAGAGACCCTAACAGATAATTGGTACAGCAAAACTTTTTTATTCATCGAATCATCGATAACTGCTAAAATTTCTGATTTTTATAGCCTAGTGAATCCACTTTTATCAGGAAATTTAATCTATAAGATATATTCATGATTTATTATCGATTTGTAAATAACATTATCTATGATTATTATTCTATAATAAGACTATTGAAAAAAACTCTATAAATGGTAATATATAGAAAGGACAAATAGAGATAAAAACTAAAAAAGTCGCTTTCACGACTTTGCTTTCTATTGGCTGGGGTACTTGGATTCGAACCAAGGAAATGTCAGATTCAGAGTCTGATGCCTTACCGCTTGGCTATACCCCAATAACCACATACTCTATTATAGAACCTTTTTTTAAAGTTGTAAAGGAGAAGAATATGAAAATGAGAACACGTTTTGCCCCTAGCCCTACAGGCTATATGCATATTGGAAATCTAAGAACTGCTTTGTACTGTTATTTAATTGCAAAACATGATCATGGTGATTTTATTTTGAGAATTGAGGATACTGATCAACAAAGGGAAGTTGAAGGTGCTATTGATTTGATTTATCAAGTTATGGAAGAAACTGGTCTTCATTATGATGAAGGACCTGATATTGATGGCGGTGTTGGTCCATATATCCAATCACAAAGATTAGATATCTATCATGAGTATGCTCAAAAACTCATTGATTTAGGTGGTGCACACTATTGTTTCTGTGAAGGTGAATTAGAAGGAGAAGATCCATGTTTACATTTATCACAGCAAGAGATTCAAGATAAGTTAGATGCAGGAATCTCTCATGTGATTAGACAAACAATTCCAACAACAGGAACTACTTCATTTGATGATGAAGTTTATGGTCACATTGAAGTAGAAAACAAGACTTTAAATGAAGGAATACTTATAAAAAGTGATGGTTATCCAACATATAACTTTGCCAATGTTATTGATGATCATTTGATGAATATCAGTCATGTTGTAAGAGGAAATGAATATTTATCTAGTACTCCAAAATATAATTTAATTTATAAAACTTTTGATTGGGAAATTCCTACATATATTCATCTACCACCAGTCAATAAAGATGAAACACATAAATTAAGCAAACGTAATGGTGATGCTTCTTATCAGGACTTAAAAGAAAAAGGATATCTTAAAGAAGCCATTATTAACTATATTGCTTTACTTGGATGGTCACCAGCAGATGAAGAAATTCTTTCTTTAGATGATCTCATTGCCCAATTTAATATTGAACACATTTCTAAGTCACCTGCTATTTTTGACATAGATAAACTCAATTGGATGAATGGAATGTACTTAAGAGAAATGCCTCTTAATCAATTCCATGAATTGTTATTGCCTTATTATCACTCAATAACAAGAAAAGTTGATTTATTAGAATTGTCTAAAGTATTACAACCAAGATTAGAAAAACTATCTGATGTTGAAGAAAGTATTGATTTTATCAATCAGGCACATCCGTTTGATGCCTCTATCTATACACATAAAAAAATGAAAACAAATCCTGAAAATTCTTTAGAAGCTTTAGAACTTGTTAAAGAAAGAATTGCTGATTTTGATGATTTTAATAACGATGAAGCTATGACAGAATTCTTTGTGAATCTCGCAAAAGAAAAAGAATTAAAAAATGGACGCATTATGTGGCCCGTTCGTGTCGCATTAACAAACAAATCATTTACACCTGGTGGTGCTGTAGAAATTGCTCATATTCTTGGTAAAGAGGAAACATCAAGAAGAATAGATCAAGCAATAATAGATTTACAAAATGTTATACAATAAACCATAAAACTCTTATCATTTTGGATAAGAGTTTTATGGTTCGGTATTTTTCTCCTGAAGTATATAGTTTATTATTTCTTGTTGATTTGATGATTGAATAAGCATATCAATATTTCTTTGATCTGACAAAAATCTTTGTATACACTCTATCATCTCTTCACTATGCATATGAATGTATAAAACAATAATTACTTTTATAAATTTGTTTTTCCATAAAATAGGTTTATTTAACACATAAATAACAATATGACTGTTATCATTATCTCTAACATAATGAATTAAAATCTGATGAGAGAGTTCAATTTCTTGAATCTCTTTTTCTTGATGATATATATACCCATAGACTTCTTCTTTAGACTCAACATTAATATAATATATATCTTCGCTCTTTATAAAATCTTTTAATGAATATGGAATATGAAAATGAAGATATTCTTTCAATATTTCTAAATCTTTTTCTGTACTAATTGGATTGACTTTAATAATTGGAATATGTGATTGTGTTATGATTGGAACAGTCGTTATGAGACAATCATAATCTAACAAATTATAATTATCAAGTTCACTTGCTGAAATTGTATTTTCAATAACCAAAAGGTCCCGATATGTCTTTAAGATAGAAAAACTCAATAATTCACTAATTGCAATACTATAATCATTAACCAATAAAACTCTTTTCTTAGATAAATTACGTTTTCTTCTTTCTAAAGCATACTGAAAATGAATAGCAATATAACCTATCTCATCTTCAATATTCACATAATTATTATGTAAAGCAATCGCTTTCCATGCTTCTAAACTCATCATATATGCCAATAAATATTTTTCTTTAATAAAATCAATTAATGGATTTCTTAAATATGTATTGAATTTCAAACGATTTTCCATGGGATGTATATGAATACCAACTGCTTTTCTTAAATACATATCCAGATGCAAATCAACATGAAAAACATGATTCACACGTTCTAACATATTTTGAACAATATCATCTATTTCTTTCTTCAACTGATTATTAATACAGCTTTCAATAGCACTTGTTGAATTACTCTTCTTACCAATAATATGAATAGCTAAATAAGCTGTTTCTTTTCTATTAAAATCAATTCCAAAATATTTTTTAATAAGCTGAGTGACATCTTTGGCAACCAAATACTCATATTCATTTTCTATATTTTCAATTTCATTCTGCATAAAATCAATAAAGCAATGATTTTCTATACGATCTAACTGGACTTGAATATGAATCACAAAATTTTGAAAAACACGTTCTGGCATGGTCATTCCATCATTAAAAATAAGTTCTTTTAAAGCATTCATAAACTTTTGATTTTTACCAATTTTTGTTACTAATATATCTGGTTTATGATAAATATATTCAGCCATGCATTGTCTATATCTAAATTCATTACCAATAATTTTTAATCCTCTACCAGTTTTTTGAATAATTTCTAAGCCATATACTTCTAAACATTCTCGCATAATTTTCACACTTCGACTGATAGATGTTCTTTCTATATATAATAATTCAGATAAATCATCAATCTTAATAAAATCTTGATTCTTTAACATTAAGCCTAAAATATAATACGCTCTTTCTAAGGGATTAGAAGGAACAAAGTCACTCCATTCATGACGAAAAGTTTCTTGAAATTGATTCAATAACTCATCATTATAAATCCTTAATTGATATCCTTTTGAGGGTATAGATTGTATTTCTGCAAAATCTTTAATCATTTGATTTAAGATTTTAATATCATTTTGGATTGTTTTTTTACTTACATTTAAAAGTAAAGATAACTTCTGACTTGTCAAACATTCTAAACCATCAAGAAATAATAAGAAAATACGTTGTTGCCTTTTTGTCATTGAATTGGACATATGTTTCACCCCTTTCTTTCATCTTTTTTATATTATAAAGTGAGATAAATTATGGATGCAAGTGAAAAGAAATCAGTTTTAATAAACTGATTTAAGCAATACGTGTTCCTGCTGTTGTTACAAAATCTCCATAAATAGGATCAGATGAATTCATACCATTGATTTCTGGTAAATATGTACATATAACTTGGAATATGACAACAATATTTAACCAAGATGAAGTCATAGGATATTCACCAATATGAATTGTTTGCTGATTGGCTTCTTGGAGTGTAGAAATGATAAGATGATTTTCTGTTTTTGATTTCGCAAAATGAATCAGATTTTTCATTAAGACTTCTCCAGCACCTTTTGTTTCTACCATAATCAAATATGAATGATTTACAATTGTACGATGTGGACCATGCATAAATTCTTCCATATCAAAATTCATTACAGGAATTTGCATAGTCTCTAATATTTTCAGTGTCCCTTCACGTGCAGTTGGATAATTGATTCCAAATCCAACAATACTCATTGCTTTTGCTCTCCCATTCATTATGTTCTTCACACCATTTTTTTGCATGTTGTATATTTTGAGGGAGTTCATTTATGCTTTGATGATATTCTTTGATTATGGACTGTGATGATAATTGGAAAAGTTTCATAATCATAAGATGAAGAGTCAAGACTGTGGCAGTAAATCCTTTTGTTTTTGGACCAACAGGTTCTTTACCACATGGCATATTGATATGTGTATCAGCTTGAATGGCAATTGGACTCTTATTATCTGCTGTAATGGCAATTGTAGGAATATAGTTATTTTTAGCGATTTGTAAGCATTCTAATGTTCCGATACTTTTACCTGTTTGGGATAAAACAATGAGTAATTTATGCTTATGGGGAAGATGTAACAATGGTGAATAATATCTTAATTGAAATGGTGTTTCTACTTGAATCAAACAACCTATTTCCTTTTCTAACATTGTTTTCACTAGCATTGCTGCATTGAGGGATGACCCTGAGGCTGTAATGATAATTTCTTTTTTATTAATGAATGCATCAGGAAGAGAAGATAGAATCTTTTCTTCTTGATTGAGGATATTTGTTAATACATCCTTTTGTTCATCAATATATGTCCACATCTTATTTTCCATTTTTATAAAATTGTGGAAGATAATCTCGATGTGCTTCCAGCATCTCCTCTAATAATGGTTTAGCAATATCATAATCTCTGACTAATGGATGAGCCACTAATGCTTGTAATGCAATATCTTTATTACCCGTAATCGCTGCTTCTACTGCTAATGATTCATATGTTTTCACTGCACTGATTAATCCAACAACAGCCTTAGGATAATCAGGAATGGTTAATGGCTGCATACCATTTTTACTGACATAACATGCTGTCTCAATAACTGCATCATCATCTAAGAAACGGACTGTCCCATTATTCGCAACATTGATAACCATCCATTTCCCAGTATCATTATAAATGGCATCCATGACACCAATAGCGACTTTGGAATATCCTCCTCCACCTCGTTTGGCTAATGTCTTTGGTTTATCATTATTAGACTCATCAGCATATTCTCTAAAGATTTGTTTTTCTAATTCTAGAATAGCTTCTCCCCTTGTTTTATCCTGTTCTTTTAACTGCTGTACTCTTTCTTTGGTATGGAAATAATATTGTGTATACTGACTTGGTATTAGATGCAATGTTTCCATCCATTCCTGAGATACAGTTGTACATTTCTTGATCACCTGACTAAATTCTTCATCTGTGATTGGTCTTCCATCAATTGTCATATGATATGTGAAATTCATATGATTTAAACCTAAATAATCATAATAAATTTTTTCTTCTGGCACATCCAATGCCTCAGATGCCCACCATCTTGGTCTTATTCCACCAGCACATAATCCAGCAATTTTAACATTGCAGATCTTATTTAATGCTTCAGTCACTAAACCTGTTGGATTTGAGTAATTAATAATCCATGCATCTGGACAATACTTTTCTACATCCTTAGCAATTTCAATCATGACTGGAATGACTCTCAATGCATTAAACATACCGCCTACTCCTGTTGTTTCTTGACCAATCAAACCATACTTTAAAGGAATCTTCTCATCATTAATACGTGCTTTATTTCCACCCACACGAATTTGTGTTGAAATAAAATCTGCTCCTGTAAAGGCTTCTTCTCTTGATGTTGTACTCCAAACCTTCACATCATAATTGAGATGTTGAATATAACGTTTAACAAAACCTTCCATAATGCCTAGTCTTTCTTCATTAATATCTAACAAAACTATCTCTTTTACTGGTAATGTTTTTCGATGTTGAGACAATCCCTCAATTAATTCAGGAGTATAAGAACTCCCAGCTCCAACAATCGCAATTTTTAAATTTTTATTCATCATTCATACCTCCACTTAATTCACCTGATAAACGTTGTCTTTCCATCGCTTTAAAGAATAGGTAATAAATAGCACCAGCAATGATTAACGAGAGTATATGCAGGAATATTTCCACCAGTGACGAAATAATGAGAAAAAATAGGTGGAATTGTCCAAGGAATATTAGCAACTGGTCTCCCAATAATATTCAGCATCATTAATAAATAAGTTCCTGCAGATAACGTTAATGTTGTAAGTGTATAAGGAATCATCATATATGGATTCATAACAAGAGGAACCCCAAAGACAACAGGCTCATTAATTTCAAATAAACTGGCTGGTAAACATAATTTTCCAAGAGTACTAAATCCTTTTTCTTTAGAACGAATCATCATCATGACAAGTGGTAATGTGGCTCCTCCTCCACCCAGGAAAACAAACATAGTAAATCCACTAGCTGTAATATATGGAGGCAATGTTCCAGCAGCATAAGCCGCAGCATTTGCTCCAAACATTGTTAAGAAGAATGGATCTGCAACAGCAAGAACTGCCCCACCATGGATTCCCACACTCCATAACATAGAACGAATAAACATAAAAACTAAGAATCCAGGTAATGTATTCAATGCGAAGACAAATAGTGAAAAACAATTCATTAGGATTTGGTTAACATCTAGACCTAATATAACTCTCACAATCCACACCAATGTCAAAACAGCTAAAGCTGGAATTAAAGACATAAATGATTTTGATACTAATGGAGGAACTGTATCAGGGAAATGAATAACCAGATTTCTCTTTTGGAAAAAATGCATAATTGTTCCTGTTAGCAAAGCCACAATAATGGCTGTAAATAAACCTTTTGTTCCAAATAGTTCTGTATTGATGCCAAACTCTTCATTCACAGTAATTAAAAGAAAAGCAGCAACAGAAATAATGGCAGTAATTAAAGCATCAATTTTTATATCTGTATATCCTTCTGCAAAATAGTATGCAACACTTGCTGCTCCTACTAAACCAACAATCCCAATCGTTACACTATTAACAGTTGTAATCATAGCAGCATAAGGTTCAAAAAATGATTTAATAAAATCTATTGGAATATTGGGAACAAGCAAAAACAGACTTCCAATAATTGTTAATGGTACAGTGACCATCATCCCATTTTTGACAGCATTCAAATGATGCTGATTCGCCATTTTATTTAATGGTGGTGCTAGTTTTTCTTCAACAAAATTTAATATTTTATTCATATTCTTTCCTCCTTCTCTTTCTTTGATGAGATCTCTTTTCTTGTACATTCATATCATACTATGTATTCGCTTTCATATGAATAGTCGAAACTTCTTCTACCTAGTGGAAATTATTGCACTAAAAAAATGGTTATAGAAACTAACCATTTTCAATATTTATACTTTTTAATTCACCTGTCACAGAATCCATAACATATCCATAAATATTCACATCACATGGAATTAATGGATGTTCCTGTAATAATTGTACACTTTGCCAAACAGATTCACTCACATTGAGAAAGCCTGATAACCATTGTTCAAAGTCAATCCCACAATATTTCATAGTCTCGATAATCTCCGAAGATACACCTCTTTCTTGCATTTTTACTAACATCTGCTGACTATCCATATGTTGAACTCCACAATCCGTATGTCCAATCACTAAAATATCTTCTACACCTAATTCATAAATAGCAATCAATAAACTTCTCACTGCACTTCCAAAAGGATGTGAAATAACACCACCTGCATTCTTTATAATTTTTGCATCGCCATTTTTAATACCAAGAGCAGCAGGTAACAGTTCAAGTAAACGTGTATCCATACATGTCACAATAGCTAATTTTTTATCTGGATATTTCGTTGTTTCATAAGGCTCGTATAGTTTGTTTTTCACAAACATTTGGTTATATTTTAAAATATCATTTATCATCTTTTTCTCCTTTGCCATGTATTATAACATTATCAAAAACAAAAAAATATAAGAAAAGAAGATTTTATCATTATCCATTGATAATAATAAGTCTTCTTTTCATGTTAAATATCATTCTCTTTTTTCTTTTTTAATAGGACATATCCTAACCCTAACATTCCTAACATTATAGCTACATAAATTCCCGTAGATGTTGTATCTCCTGTTTCTGGTTTCTTTTCTTCTCCATATGATACAATTCCATATGTTGAGAAATGTTCAGCTGTAAAGATAATTCTATTTCCTTCTACTCTTGATGGTATCTTTGTGATGTTACCTTGTTCATCTATATAGATGATTCCAAGTTGCTTATCTTTCAAGCTTTCATCAATTGTCAATGATACCTCAACTTCTTTTTGAAATCTATAGACTTCCTCATTTAACAGGAATTTCATGTCATAGAGTCTTTCTATTTGAGCAGTTTGTAAGAATTCTGAGTTTTGCTTCTCAATCTTTTTCATCAATTCTTCAATTTGCTTGTCATCTAACACTTCAGCTATCAATTGAATATCTCTTGGTAACTGTCCTTTTACTGTGACATCCTTATTGTTGTTATGGACTGTGATAACTTTATCTTCATCTGGTACATTGATTACTGGATCATCTTTCTTCTCTAATCCCTTGATTGCTGCCTGTAATGATTTTACAGCCTTATCAACTTCACTCTGTGAAACATTGACATTTTTATTGATGTCATTAGCCTTCTTTAATGCGGCTTCAAGTTCTTTGACTGTTTCTTTTGTATACTGATTCTTATCTATCGCTTCGGCTTTCTTGATTTCCTTGATCAATGCATCTTTATTGGCTTTCTTCACCAATCCATCAATAGCCTTCTGTAAACCTGAAACTGCTGTTGTCACTTGTTTTTGTGTTGCATTTTCATCAGCATAAACATTCTTTGCATCTTTTAACGCTTCATTCAAGACTTTGACTGTCTTTTCTGTATAGACATCAGTAGATATATCATTAGCTTTCTTAATAATATTTTCAAGTGCTTTCTTATCTGCCTTTAATGTTAATCCATCAATTGCATCTTTCAATTGTTGTTTAGCATCTATAATCTGTGAAGATGTTGCATCTTTATTCTTATAGACTTCAACCACATGATCTAATGCATCACGATATGCTGCCACACTCTTTGGTGTATAGTTAGAAACATCGATATTTTTATTTTCATCATAATATTCTTTGAGTTCTGACTTAAGTGTGAGACCATAAACCTCAAATTCCCAAAGTGAGTATCCATACTGACCAACTGGCACAATACCTAGCATTCTCACATAGCGCCCAACTGCTGAATTCTCATATGTGAATTCCTTGATACCAGCTTTTCCATCAGTGACATGACTGATATCTGTCCATGTTTGACCATCATCAGAAACCTGAATCTTATATTCTTTTCCACAGGCACCTTCCCAATTGAGCACAACTTTAGAAATATTATAGACATCCTCTAAATCAACTTGAATATATTGTGAATCAACATTGACACCTGGGTTATCTTTTCTTGTTGTTGAAACCCATCTTGATTGGAAATTATCTCCTCTATTTTCAGTACTTCCATCAAATGCATATTTTGATTCTAATACAAATCCTGTGACTGGATTCTTACGTTCACTACTGGCTGTTGATGGCTTATTTAAAGCAATATTAACATCTTCAAGTTTTACTAAATCACCATATACCTCAAACTCCCATAGTGAATAACCATACTCTCCTGCTGGAGCAATCCCTTGCATTCTGACATATCTTGCATAAATATCTTCTTCATAAAGATATTCTCTCACGTTATGTTTTGAACCTTTAGGAGCACTATTATCTCTCACCTTGGTAATAGTGGTCCATGTTTCACCATCTAATGAAACTTGTAAATCATAGTCTTTTCCACAAGCTTCTTCCCAATCTAAGACAATCTTTGAAATATTATATGTGTCTGTAAGATCAACATAAATCCATTCATCATTTGTCTTTCTATTAGATGCCCATCTTGATTGTTTAGAACCAACTTTATCATAATTTCCATCAAATGCTAATGATGAATAATAAACCTTATTACCATCTTTAGTATCCAAATATTCTGAACTTGCCTTTGAAGTTTTATTCAATGCAATATTAATTTCTTCTTCAACATCTGGCTCTTGTATATCTTTTACTTCACCTAAAACATCTAATTCCCAAATATTAATACCATATTTAGTTCTAGAAAAATAGGAATGAATTTTAATATATCTTGCTTCTAAAGTCTCATCAAACATAACATTATCAATAAAATGTTTATCACTTGCTGCGACAGTATTTGATTTCAATCTTTCTTTAACAGTTGTCCAATTTTCATTATCATTAGAAACTTCAATACTATAATTCTCTGAACATCCACTTTCCCAATCAATTTTCACACCATCAATATATGAAATTTGTCCTAAGTCAACACTCATCCATTCTTCTTGAGTCTCATACCCAGGGTCTTTTCTTCCTGATGACCATTTCGATTGTGTATTACCATCTACTGCTTTTGCAACCACCGTGTCAGATTTATAATCCGAACTACTATCCGCTGTTTTATTCAAAGCAATATTTCGACTCAAATTTTGACCATAAATACTTAGTTCAAAAATACTAATTCCATATTTCGATGCAGAAGCATATGAATGAATACGTACATATCTGCCTTCTACAGACTTATCTAAAACAATTTGATTGTTTAATGATGAATCAGGTTTTAAATTTTGTTGAACAGTTGTCCATGTTTCATTATCATTAGAAACTTCAATTGTAAAATCATTAGAACATGCACTTTCCCATAATACTTCTATCGCATCAATACGCGCTTTTCTACCCAAATCTACACTAATCCATTCCTCTTGCTTATCAAATCCAGATTCCTTTCTCAGTGAAGACCATCTCGTATTGGTATTTCCATCGACTGCATTTTCCTTTACATTTCCTGGATCATTGGTAGAAGTAGAACTTACCTCAACAGTTTTATTAAGTGAAAGTAATTGAGAATCGTGAAATTTCACTTCCTTAACTTGATAATGACTTCCATGACTATTCTTCATAGCAACCTTTATATATTTATAAAGACCACCAATAGTTATATTTTCTGTATTTCCCTGACCATCTGTTATAGATTTAATTTTTTTATAATTTATACCATCACTTGAACCATAAACATCATACTGAGTTGCATAATTATCACCCCATACAACATCAATACTATTGATATATTTACCTGATCCAGCGAATATAGAAATCCATTCATCACTACTTCCTTGACTTTCCCAATATGTTGATTCATTACCATCTATAACATTTTTAACTGGATGTCCAGTTGTTGAACTGCTCGCTAAATAACGATCATCCTGACCTTCAGTTAATGTGATTGGTTGTCCTGCATATGGTAAACCTTTTGAAACAAACTTCGTTGTTGTTTCTTGACCTTCATAAAAAAAATCAACATTAACTACTTTACTATCTTCAGTATCATTAACTGCAACTGTTATTTTTCTTGTTCCATTAGATTCGTCAATAATAATGTTACAAGCTTTATCTACACTGACTGTATAACCATCTTTATACTCTAAAGATCCAGCCTTATAGAAATTAATTTGTGTAATATTAAGATCTTTATGACGAACTGCTTGAATATCCTTCGTATTTGCCAAAATATCAATAGGGATATTCTTTGAATAAGTATCAACTTCTCCAGTTGTTTTATTAGGTAAAACAATATATTCATAACTTTCATCAACTGGTTTTACACCATGGTCTACCCATGCTGTAAATGTTTCTGGAGTTGCTTCCTTTTCTGCTTCCTTCCATAAAGATGGATTATCTTTTTGAAGTCTATTGCTTACTTTAAATGCTGTTTCTTTAGGGAAAATATATCCAATCTTATCATTATGAATCCATTTTCCTGTATAACTTCCTGCTTTTGTACCAGTTGGAACTGTTTGTCCATCCACTGTGACTTGATTAGCTTTACTTTGGTTCAATGTTGTATGAATCGCTGTTGATTCTTTAGAATTAATTCCAGCTCCCAATGCTACAAACTCATCATCAAAGAAGAAATAACTTTTTGTTGCCTGAGTTTCTTTTTTATTCATCACATAAGATATACTTCCGTATTGACCATTAGAAGCACCAATCATATGTGTTGATCCATTTGTTAATCTTCCTGAATTGGTATAATCAGGTGGTATTCTATTTGGAGTTGTAGTTCCTGGTGTATGTGCCCAATCAAAAGTTGGATAAACTGATGTATATTCATCACCATCTACTGTTACTGTTGATGATGCTGAAGAACTCCAGTAAATGAGATTTCCACCATCAGGTTGTCCTGACCAGCTACCACGCCATTCTCCACCAATGACACTCTTAGAATCCATTTTAATATTGACTCCATAGCCATCTTTCATATGTGCTCCATATCCAGAACGCCACATATAATAATTACCATTTTTACCATTAGATTCAGTTGGATTTTGAATGTTATTCAAAACCTTCTGATATTCATTTGCTCTACTTGGATCAGCAGTAATCATTCTTTTTAAAGGTTCAATATATTCTTCAGCATAATTTTGATAACCAACATCAAACTTATATGGACGATATCCTAAATACAATTCAATAATATCACCTCTAATTGTCCAGCTTGTTCCATTAAGCATATAATTGCCCATTCTTGTAACAACTTCCTGTCCAATTGAGAATTGTGTTTCACGCAATATATAAATCCAAAAACTCATATCTCTAAACATTGACATTCCATATCCATTAGAATAAAACTGTTTTCCATGCATATAGAAACTATTGTCAATCTGTACTGCTTCAGCAGTCTTATCATCTAATTGTGTAGATAAACAATAATTTAAGTAATCATCAACCATTTCTTTTAAACGTGTTTCATTCTTTGTCAATAAAGCATGATAAACATGATTTTGATCAAACCATAAATTATTTTGACCTGTTCCGTATTTAACAGGTGTTTTTTCAACTAACTTTGTTAAAATAATATTAAACGCTTCATCACTCATAATATCTTCCATAAACAAACCAATTCTTGAGAAACGGAGTTGAACACCAACTTCATTTTCCCACCAGTTTGAAGAATATGGTCCATCAGGTTTACCATTTCTCTTTCCATGTGTTACCCAATTTTTGATAGCTTTATCAAGACCATTTTTAGCAGCATCACTATGATATAAAGAATTTCCTTCTTTATGATAAGCAATCGCAATTGCCTGTAATCTATCTAATGCAAGATAAGGCGACCATGCTGCTCCATTGGCTGCATTGTTATGCGCATCATAATCAACATCTGCAAAACTGCCATCTTCTTGAATAAGCTTTAAATAATCTTCTGCTTTACTTACATAGCATGTTTCTACTTTTGAGCCATCATCAATTGTATCAAGTTCTAAAAAATAATCTTTAAGTCTTGTCTTGATTGTTGCGATGGCTTCCTGACCAGTTAAAACAGTTTGACTAGCCGCTTGGACAGTATTCCCTTGTCCAAAAATAAGACTTAAAAATAATGTCATCGCTAAAATGATTTTACTTAATTTTTTTGTCATTTCCCTTCCCTCCAATTATAAAGCGCTTACTTTATAATCCTATTTTTATTTACTTTTACTTGAATTTCAATTCACAATTACTTGAATTGCATTAAAAAAGAACATTTTTAAAGTCATTACAACTTTAAAGATGCTCTTTCGACAATCTTTACACTTAATAGTTGTGTCATCGGAGTATTCTCCTTACGATGAATTCGATCCATCAAGTTAGAGACAGCCACTTGCCCCATTAATTCTTTTTGTACTTGCACAGTTGTGATTTGTGGATTTGCTTTTTCACAAAGGGGTGTATCATCAAATCCCGTCACTCCAATATCTTCAGGAATTTTCAATCCCATATCTTTTAATGCAGAAATCACTGCAAAAGCATTTGAATCATTCGCACAAATTAAAACTTCTGGTAATTTTTTAGATTTCAGTATTTTCACAATTTCAGTAATTTCATTTGCTAAAATATATTTTTCTATATTATGAAGAAATGAATGTTCCTCTATATATGAATCTACCTCCTCTGAACTCACAATCTGATTTTGAATCAGTGCTTGTTTATATCCCATAAATCGATCCTGAAAACTAAAAGAATAATCCAAATCACCAAAGAATCCTATTGTCTTATATCCTTTTAACACAACATAATCAGTCAACATATATCCACCTTGACGATTATGTGTTAAAACACAATCACATGGATCACCTAAAGATGTAAAATCAACAAGAACTACTGGAATCCCAACCTTTTTTAATGCTTTTAAATGACTATCAGAAATCTTTCCCACAACAAGAACTCCAGCAACCTTCCTATCTACAATACATTCTGGCATATGAAAATCATTATCTTCAAAATAATTTAATATTGAAAAATAGCCAAAATTCTTTGCTTGTTCAACAATTGAACATAAAACAATTGAATAAAAATGCCCAGTATTTGCATAATAACTTTGCATTAAAACACATATATTAGACTTAGAAAATATAGAAAGATATTGTTTCTTTTGATTAATATATCCCATTTCATCTGCGGTACGCAATATTTGTAATCTCATTTCGTCGCTTACTCCTGGTTTATCATTAAGAGCTATGGAGACTGCATTAATAGAAACATTTAATCTTTTTGCAATATCTTTCATTGTTATTTTCATATCATTATTCTCCCTTCAGTACTCTTTTCTATAGTTTAACAACTTCATACCCATACAACATATAATTTCTATAACTCTTCACCGTTTGTTTCAATAACATGTTTAAACCAATGAAATGATTTCTTTTTTATTCTTCTCATATCTTTAAGATCGTCATTATCTCTGTTTACATAGATAAATCCATAACGTTTCTTCATTTGAGCACGACTACTTAAAATATCAACTGGTCCCCATGATAGATATCCACGACAGTCCACACCTTCTTCAATCGCAAGTTTCATTTCTTGAATATGTTTTCGCATATAATCAATACGATAATCATCAATAATTTCACCATTTTCATTGACTTGATCATCATATCCAAAACCATTCTCAACAATATAGATAGGCATTTCATATCGATCATAAAGTTGTCTTAATGTAATTCTTAGACCAATAGGATCAATTGTCCATCCAAATTTAGACATTTCTAAATAAGGATTCTTTTTAATAACAACATCATTCACATTTGTTAAACTTTCTTCACCATAATGAGAAATTGTAGACATATAGTAACTAATAGATAACGAATCAGTCATTCCTTTCTTCAAGATATCCAAATCGCCTTCTTGTATTTCAGGCATAGTTCCTTCATTTTTCATATTTGCATAATAATAAGAATTGTAATGTCCTCTTGCAAAGACATCTAGAAAAACATAAGCTTCACTTTGTGCTTTCATACTTTCTAATGTGTCTAAAGGATGACATGTTTCAGGATAACTTTGAACCACCGTTGCCATCCCCATAACTTTTCCACCCTTTGAATGAATATATTCATTTACCAAACTATGTGCAATTAATGTATTATGCATAATTTGATTATCAAAAGTTTGAGGATTGACATCTTTTGGGTAAACTGCTCCAAAAAACATTTTAGGTCCTTTTTGTAAAATTCCATTTTGTTCATTAAAAATAATCCAATGATGAACTTTAGAAGCATATCTGTCTACAATCTTTTTGCATAGTTCAACAAAAATATCAACAACTTTTCGACTCGCAAATCCATTATATTTTTCATATAACTCCACTGGCATTTCAAAATGATAGAGAGTGGGAATAGGTTCCATTCCTCTTTCTATCAAAGCATCAATAAACTGGTCATAAAATTCAAAACCTGCCTCATTATAAGTATTCTCATCACTCATCATTCTTGACCAATCAATTGAAAAACGATAAGCATTAAATCCCATTTCTTGAAACAAATCAAAATCTTCTCTATATCTATGGTAAGCATCTATACCATCTTTAAAATCTGAAAATTCTCCTGTTGATGTTAAATCACAAACCGCAGGAATCTTTCCACCTTCTGTATATCCACCTTCACTTTGGTGAGCAGTCACTGCTCCACCCCATAAAAAATCTTTTCTTAACATTTGACTTCTCCTTATCCTGTAAAGCTATTTTTAGATTCATTACATATGAAGGAGTTTTAAATTGAGGTAGTTTTGAATTACTTCTTCATATGTAAAATGATATCTATCATTAGTATGACAGTCATTAACTTGAATCTCAATTCTCATTTACTTGAAAAAACAGACTTTTTACTTGAAATACAATAACTTATCATAGAGATACATAATGTATCTCTATGATAAGTTATTGATTATACTTCTTTTTGGTATTCTTCAAAAGAATATAAATTCCTATAATTGATATTAATGATAACCCACTATATGTAATGAATTGTGTTTGATCACTTGTATTCACTTGCTCTTGAATAACTGTCTGACTGTCTATTTGATTATATGAAACAATAGCATACTGTGAAAAATGAGTTGTTTCAAAATTAATATATTGTCCTTCTTTTACTGAATCTAACTTATGAATATGTCCAGATTCATCAATATATATGACTTCTAAATTTTTATGACGTAAGTTATCATCTATCTGAATAGCAACTTTTACTGTTTCGTCTAAATTATATTTTTCTCCCTTTAAGAACAAATGAAGATCATAAACTTTTTCTAATGTTGCCCGTTTAAAAAATTCCGGATTTTTGTTTTGTAATTCTTTGAATACTTTCATCATTTCTTTTTGATTAAGAATAAATGACTCTAACTGGATATTTTTTGGTAATGCTCCAGAAATATGAACAGACTGATCTACACTTGAAATAATCACTTCATTTGGTTTTACATCAATTGATGGTTTTTGGATCAGATTATCATAGGCACTCTTGAGTTCCTGATAAATATTTTGAATTTGTTGTTCAGTAGCATCTTGATTGTTAAAAATATTTTGAGCATTGTTTTTAGCTGTCATTAATCCTTTTAATGATTCTTCAGTATAAAGAGATTGATTCAATTGATTAACTTCTTTTAATAAATTTCCAAGTTTTTGCTTATCTCCTCTTGTTATTAATCGACTTATAGCCTCTTTTAATTGTTGACATACCTCATCAACTTGTAATTGTGTAGCATTTTGATCTCGATAAACTTTTGTAGCTTGTTCAAAAGCCATTTGTAAATTTTTAAAACTACTAGGTGTATATTGTTCTGATTTTATAGTCTGAGCCTTATCAAGTTCAATCTTTAAAAGATCAGTTTGCGCTCTATAAATAAGTGCTTCGTAAACTTCATGAAGTTTTTTTAATATACTTGTAACATCAGTCTCTGATGCATCTTCTTTTTTCAAAATAATATCAGCTTGTTTTAATATATCTTGAAAAGCATGATAGTTATTAGGTGTATATAAGGATGCATCTGTATTTACAATGGCATTATAGAAGACTTCAAGATCTTCTTTTAATGCTTTTCCATATATTTCAAATTCATAAATAGAATATCCATAACCAATTGCTCTTTTGATTCCTTGCATTTTTACATATTTCACAAGTGTTGTATCAAAATAAATATTTTCTAATGATCCTTGTCCATTTGTTTCATAATGAATATCAAAATAATTGTGATCATCTAAAGAGCCTTGAATTTTATATCCCTTTGCATAAGCATTTTCCCAAAGGATTGAAACTTGATAACAAGGTTGTTCAAGATCAATAGTTATAGATTCATTATCGTTATTTTGGGCAGCCCAACGTGTATTGGTTTTTCCATCGGTAACTTTGTTAGCATCATTACTATCGGTTTGACTTGTAGCAGTAGCTGTCTTTTGGAATGCAATATTTTTAGCATCCTGACCAGTTATTGTAATCATAATTTCTGTTTTGATTCCACTACCATCGGTTGCTTGTGCAACGACTTTTACTATGCCGTTTTGTTTTGGAACTAGTTTGCCATCTTTAGTTATTGTCGCTAAATCAGTAACACTCTCATCTTGATTATAAACCGCCCATTCAACTGTCGTGATTGTCGCATCAACGGGTTGTATATTGGCAATCAACTGTAGCGGTTTATTTTTTACGGTTATTGTATTTTGACCCGATTCTGTTGAAATATTAATTTTATCAACATATGTTTTCTCATAATGGTCGCCATACACTTGGAATTCCCATAATGAACTTCCATACTGACTACTACTTTTTACACATTGCATTTTCACATAACGTGCTGGTTTGGCATCAAATGTTTTCTCTTCAATATTTCCTTGTCCTGATTTTTCAACATATAAATCATAGAAAGTTTTGTTATCCATTGAACCTTGAATTTTATATTCCAAAGCATATGACTCCCAGTACAAGACAACTTTATTCACTTGATAAACATCACCTAAGTCAACTGTAATCCATTGGTCATCACTTTGTTGCCCAGAAGCCCAGCGTGTATCAATTTTCCCATCAAAAGCATCTTGCAATGGATTTGCACCTTCAGCATGAGAAGCAAATCCCGGCTTTTGATATGCAAGATTTTCTTTATCTTGATTTTCAAGTGTTATAACCTTTTCCCCTTGAATATGACTACCATCTACTGCTTTCGCTACAACTTTCACTTTTCCATTTTTAAATGGAGTTAATTTACCCGAAGATGTTATTTCAGCAAGTTTTGTTTCCTGATTTTCCATATCAGTGACACTCCACTCTACTCTCTTATCAGTTGCTGTATCAGGTAAAACTTCTGCATACATTTGTAATGGTCTATTCTTAGTTGTAATTTTATCAACCTGATTTTCAGTACAAGAATTGAAGAAACTTCTGTTTCTATCTGATAATTACCATAAACATCAAATTCATACAATGAACAACCATATTTAGATTTCTCATTCGCATAAATACGGACATAACGCCCTAGTTTCGTTTCATCCATTAGTAATCTCACAATTTTCTTTGAATTTCCTTCATCTTCTACTCTTGCAATTTCAGTCCAATTGGATTTGTCATCTTAAACTTCTACAACATATCGTGGTGGTCTTGCATCTTCCCAATTCAAAACAATCAAATCAATTTTTGCTTGTGTACCCAAATCAACATAAATCCAAGGATTTTTTTCACCAGAATCAGCTATCCAACGTGTTGTTTCATCACCATCAACAGCAAAGCTTCCAGGATGATTATCTCCTACTGAGGAAGTCACTGTCGGTTTATCTTGAGATAGACTTGCTAAAGTTTGTCCTGAAATAGTCACAACCTTTTCTCCAACTATTCCACTACCATCTATTGTTTTAGCTAAAATTTTTATCTGTCCATTTTTCTTAACTGTCAACTCTCCATCACTTGTAATTGTAGCTTTATCTGTTTCTTGTCCATTGATGTCAGTAACTGACCAAATCACTCTTGGATCCATAATATTTGTAGAAGATGTAAGAAGAACTTGATATGATGTCACTTGTCCTCTTTGCATGATTTCACTTAAACCTTCAATTGCTACATTTTGTATCAACTCTGTTCCTTGATCAGGAAGAACTTCTGCAGTTGAATGAGCAACTTATTTATTGTTAATCCTTGTTGTGTTCCCATCATATTCAACTTGACTATTAGGCTTAGTTAAAACAATGACTCTAGCAGAATCTGCAAGCATTTTTAGTGTTTGTTTTCCAGTTACATTTTTAGCTAAATATTGTCCAGAAACAGAATCATATAAATCATAGTATTGATGCCCTAAATCAATTTCAACATCTTTACTTTCCATGAATGGATTATAGTATAAATATGTCTCATACATATCATCCTGATAATAATCTGTTTTATTACAATCTAATTTTAAAATCCCTTCAACATTCGTTTCCTCTACCAAAGCTCCTAAGAATCCAGTATAAAAACCACCATACAATCCAAAGTTTGTTGTATTTTCTCCTGCCATCCAACCAGATGTTGCATTCTGTTTAGTATCTCCTGTTGCATAGAAGTTTTTTCCATTACTATTTTTTCTAAGTGATTCATAAGCCAGAACATTGGCTTCTGTTTTCCCTATATAATCGCCATCTGTTTGGTGATCCTCACTCCATTCATTAGGTAAAAAATACTTCATAGCATTCGTAATATTAATCGCCCATTTTCCTGCCATTCTGGCATAACTTGGATCATATTTAGCAGCTGGTAAAATTGATGTCATTGGATAGATAGAATTGAAGAAATATGAATAACCATTATTGGGTTCTCCTGTCATTCCATAAACATCAATACCATCTTGAGTATAATTCACTCCTCCCCAATTTCTCACTGAACTTCCGCTCTTTGACGTAATCCAATTCCAAAACTTAGAAATATCATAATTTGTTCCCACTTCAGCATTCATCATTGCAGCTAAATAAACAGCATCAATCAGCATATTCTCATAATAAGGATTTGCGGTTAAGTTTTGTAAATAATCCATACAATATTGAGCATATTCCAAATATTGAGCAGCTTTTTGAGGTTGACTATCTTTAAATATTTTATAAGAATAATACAAAATAGGCTCTATAATTTAACTGGAGGATTTAAATAAATCTTTCAGTTTTATTTTATATTAAAATAGACATAACTATAACCTTGCTATAAAATTTATGTGCTACCAAAATTCTAGGAGGTTATATATTATGTCCAATACTGATTATATCAATGTTATTCTTGAAATTCTACAAATTAATGTTTTTTCTCATCTTTTTGTCCCTGCACCTTTTATGGATTCTTCTTCCTGTATTAAAAAAATTCCTGATTCCAATGGTGTCATTACCTTATTCATTCATCTTCAGTCTCCTGTCGCTCCTCTTGTCTGTCCTCACTGTGCTTCCTTTAACCATCATATCTCTAAAGGTTTGAGATCTATCGAACTTAAACATTTCTCCTTTGGCTCTATCCCTGTCGTTCTTGTCGTTTCCTATCACCGTTATATCTGTAAAGACTGTTCTTCCTATTTCTCTGAAAATATTCCTTTCCAGTTCGACAACAGAAAAGCAACTGTCCCTAATGTTCAGTCTGCTCTTTTTGAAATGAAGGAAAATCATTCTATGGCTTCCATCTCCAGAATGCATGGTCTTGGTAAAAATACAATATATCGTATCTTTAATGAAAATATTCATATCCCTGACAGGTTCTATCATCTCTCCTCTGTTATCTCCATTGATGAATTCAAGGCAACTTCCGATAAAGGAACTTATGCTTTCAATATCGTTGATCCTATCACTGGTAAAACTCTTGATATTATTGAAGATAGAAAAGCTTCTTTCCTTAGAAACTATTTCCTTAGATTTCCTTTCCATGAAAGAAAAAAAGTAAAATTCATTATTATGGATCTCTCTTCTTCTTTTTACTGTATTATGCATTCTCTTTTTCCTCATGCCCAGATCATATGTGACAGATTCCATTATATAAGACTTGCTGGTCAGAATTTCATACAGTCAAGACTTGATGCTTGTTCTTTCCTTCGTGACAAGCCTTTAGCTAAATCCATTAAAAGAAATTTGAGATTATTCTATAAATATAAAAAAGATCTGGATAATGACAAAACATGGTATGATTTTCATCTCAAAAGATATTTTACCTGTGCTTCATATATTGACTATCTTTACACTCTCAGCGAAAGAAGAAACAAGGATAACTGTCATCATAATACTATGTTTGATTCTCTCATTATTATGGAAATGCTTGACAACTATGAAATCTATCAGAATCTCTTAAAACTTATTCATGAGAAACATGATGATTATAAAAATGAATTAAACAGATGGCTTGATTATATCTTTGATACTCAAAACAGTTATTATCTTATAACTGCAAAGAACTTCAGGAAGAAATGGTTTATTCCTCTTTTGTGTTCACTTTCCTATACAACTATTTATAAAAGAAGAACAGGCTCATATAAGACAAGTTTCAATAATGGCTTTATTGAGGGTATGAACAATAAAATCAAACTTATCAAAAGAAATGCATATGGTTTCAGATATTTCTACAATTTAAGAAAACGCATATTTTTACATCTTGGTTATTCTTACTCTTTTACTTACAAAGATACGAAAAAAGGAATCCCTATTTTTCAATAGTTATTCCTTTGTCCTCCACTCTTGACACAGAGCCAGAATAATACAAAATACATCCTGTTCCAACCGCTGCATCTGGTTGATGCCATCCCTTAACAGCTTCCATATTCTCAAAATCAAAACATTGAATATTAAACAAATCATCTGGATATTTTTGTTTTAAAACATCAACCATATCAATCATACGATCTGCAACTGTTTCTTGTAATTTCAATACTTCTTCAGGTTTCCAATCCGGATTTAAGTAAGCTAATCGATAAAAATTCTGATTAGCAATTAATAAATACCAAAAATCTCCATAAGCATTAGAAACATTTTCCATATTCTGAAGTTTACTTTCAGATCCATTTGGAACATTAGTAAATACATTTCCCTTATCACCATTCCAAAAATATTTCAAAGCATTATCAAGATACGTATTAATTTCATAACCACCTTCTATTGTTGTTTTTCCTTTTAATTCCTTAGGTAATTCTTTATTCATATTAATACCTAATAATGATGCAACAATTAAAGCACTTGTTACAGAAATAGATTCTTGATCATCTTCACCATCATGTTTCTCTGTACTTCTTAATGGTCTATCTTCACCATAGAATGCTGGAATCATATACCCACCATATTTATCATCTCGATAAATTGTTGAGAATGTTCTTCCTTCTTTTACTGAAAATTCAGTTTTTTTATCAAAATTCGTTGCTGTATAATCAAATACAAAATCATTTAAATCTTTCCCTCTTTTTGCCCAATCAAGAATTTTATAATGACTTGATATATTTGGCATATTTTCTACAACTTCTAATGATCTTTGCTTTAAATTTCTTCCTGTTAATTCCTCGCTAGCATGGACTCGATTGAATTGAGACATAATCATCAAACACGACAAAGATAAGACTAATAATTTTTTACCTATTTTCATTTCAAATGCACCCCTTTCCTTAATACTATTATTTCAATATTCTTGACTTCAAACAATTCCCATTTACTTGAAAAACGAATTCTTTTACTTGAAACTTATAGTTGAAAATAAAAATAGATGCTATAATCTTGATAAAAGAGGTGAAAATAATGTCGAAAAATACCACTATGCAAGATATTGCCCATAAACTCAACATTTCTATTAATGCCGTTTCTATAGCATTAAATGATAAAGAAGGTGTTTCTCATGAATTAAGAATGCAAATTTTAGAAGCTGCCTCTGAAATGAATTATACTTTAAAAAACTCAATATTAAAGAGACTTTAAAGAATAAAACATTAGTTATTATGATTGAAAATAAGAAAAAGAATGATAAACATTATTATTTAGATTTACTTCACCATATGACAAACGAAGCACGTATTTTTGGTTATCGTATTTTAACTGAGTATTATGATTTTGCTCATTTTAATGTCCCTGAATGTGTGAGTGAACATCATGTGGCAGGCGTTATACTTCTAAGTGATGAAATGATTTATTCATTACATTTATATATTAAAGAAATTATTTGTGTGAATCATTCTATCCCTTATTTTAATATAGATACTGTTATCACAAATAATTTTTTAGGTGGATATATAAGTTGTGATTATCTTATTAAAAAGGGATATAAACAAATTGGATTTGTAGGCGAAGTTGAAAGTTCCAAGAACTTTAAAGAAAGATATCAAGGTTATCGACAATGTATGATTAATCACTTCCCTCCTCAAAAACATGAATTGATTTGTTTAACAAAGGGCATTGAAAAAGCAGTTTTAAATGATGATTATCGCTATATTCAAAAAATGTTATTAACATATCGAAAAATGCCTGAAGCTTTTGTTTGTGTTAATGACCGCAATGCAGCAATTGTTATCAATGCACTACAATATAATGGTTATAAAGTTCCACAAGATATTAAAGTTATTGGATTTGATAACATGCAATTTTGTCAATCTATGACACCAACACTTTCAACACTTGAAGTAAGTCGTTATGAAATTGCTAAAAAAGTTATTCGTAGAATTCATGAAATGCAACATGAAGTCACAATCCCAGAAACTATTATGCTATCCCCTCAAATTATTGAAAGACAATCAACGATTTCAACAAAGCTATAATCATGACTTTAACTAAGTATGTAATTACAAATACCCATTTGATGAGTATTTACAATTTATTTACCCATAACATGAGTAATTAAGTTATCGATAAATATGAACAATATCATAATATTTCATTGAAATAAGATAAAAGTCTCTTTCACATTATACTGAAAAGAGATTTTCTTATCTTTATACTATATTAAACGAAATATTTATTGGAACATTGGGGTAGATAAATAACGATCACCTATATCAGGTAATATGACAACAATATTTTTACCCTTGTTTTCTAATCTTTGTGCAACCTGAATAGCTGCATAAACTGCTGCTCCAGAAGATATTCCCACTAATATACCTTCATTATGTCCTATTTCTTTTCCTAACTGAAAAGCATCTTCATTAGAAACAGTTATAATTTCATCATAAATTTTTGTATTAAGCACTTGTGGAATAAATCCTGCACCAATTCCTTGAATCTTATGGCTACCTGCTTTCCCTGTGGATAAAATGGCAGAATCTTTTGGCTCAACTGCAATCACTTGGATATCTGGATTTTTGGATTTTAAATATTCACCAACACCACTAATTGTCCCACCTGTTCCAATACCAGCTACTAATATATCTACCTGACCATCAGTATCTTCCCATATCTCTGGACCAGTTGTTAAAGTATGGACTTGGGGATTAGCTGGATTTTCAAATTGACTAGGAATAAAACTATTCATAAGTTTTTCACTGAGTTCTTTTGCTTTTGCAATAGCGCCCTTCATCCCTTTAGCACCTTCAGTTAAAACAAGTTCAGCTCCATATGCTTTCATTAGTTGTCGTCTTTCAATACTCATTGTTTCAGGCATGACAATAATAACGTGATATCCTCTGGCTGAAGCAACCGAAGCAAGCCCAATACCAGTATTTCCAGAAGTTGGTTCAATAATAACAGTGTCTTTATTTATCAATCCTTTTGCTTCTGCATCATCAATCATTGCTTTTGCAATTCTATCCTTAACACTCCCAGCAGGATTAAAATATTCTAATTTTGCAATAATATTTGTTTCTAAGTGATATTTCTTTTCAATATTTGATAATTCTAATAATGGTGTTTTGCCAATCAATTGATCAGCTGATTTATATATATTCATAACTATTCTCCTCGTATAATATATTTTGTAAAGATGACTAGTCATCTTTACAAGTTTATTTCAATATTGGATTTTCCTAAGTTATAATAGAGTTACTAGTCACTCTATTATTGGAATTTATTCTAATTCTCCTTGAAGTATCTTCATGATATCTTCTATAGAAAGTCTGTTTCTCAACTTTAGAATGTCTCTGCTTACCGAATGTTGTTTGTTCAATACTTTTGTGATACGTAGCCTTTGATCTGTATTGTTCTATTCTTATGGCGAGGTCGCATCATGTCTAAAGAACGGAGGTCTTTCCAATATTTTGTTTCTAGTTTTATCTTTTTTGAAAGGTGGTGATCCCATGAACACTCTCTTTGTAGGTATTGATGTTTCAACCAAAAATAATCAAGTCTGTGCTGTTAACTTTAATCAGGATGTTTTCTTTAATCTCTCTTTTCCAAATAACCCTGATGGATGTGATCTTCTCATTACATCTGTCTTGGCTTTTGTTGATAAAGAAAAGTTCGATTCCATCATCATCGTTACTGAATCAACTTCTATATATGACTATCATATTTGTGCTTATCTTTCATCTCAGCTTTCGATTGTCGGCACTTCTGTCATCATATATTCTGTTAATGCCAAATCCATTGCCAATTATAAGAAGTCTTATATTGAAATGGAAAAAACTGATCTGGGTGATGCTTTTTTGATTGCAGATTTTGCTCGTGTTGGTCGCTGTAAAAAGCTTCGTCCCTTTAAAGCTGCTCAACATATCGCTCTTAAACGTCTCACTCGTGAACGTTATCATTTAGCTGAGCAGCTTATTAGAGAAAAGAATTACGTTCTCAACAATATCTATTTAAAGGTTTCTGGTCTTATGACCCTTCCTCATAAGGATTTGCCTTTCAGTGATAATTTTTCTGCTTCCAACACGAAATTTTTAACTGATTATGCTTCCCCTTTTGATTTGGCTGAAAAACCTTTGGATGAAATCATTGAATATTTCAAATCTGCTTCTCAAAACAGATGTGATGATTATGGTAAAATTGCTTCTCTTTTTGATAAAGCGATTCGTTCTTCCTATAGACTTGATAAAACTGCATATGACCCTATAACTATCTCAATTACTGCTTCTATCAACCTGATTCAATGCATTGAATCTCAAATCAAGATGGTTGATAAGGCCATTGAGAAGGAAATGAAAGGTCTTTATCCTAACGGA